>JAIESZ010000202.1 GCA_019745615.1 Burkholderiaceae bacterium | reverse complement strand
CGCTGGTCAGGGCGGCGATTTGGTCACTGTCGAGCCCGGCGAGGCTGGAGGTGCGCAGCGCGCCGATTTGTGCGCTGCTCAGGGCGGCGATGTCTTCGGTGGCCAGACCCGGCACTTGGGTGCTGCTGAGTACTTGCAGTTGGGCGCTGCTCAGGCCAGCCACTTGGGTGCTGGTCAGGGCGGCCAGACCGGCGCTGTCCAAGCTGGCAATGATGCTGGTGCCCAGCACGGCGGTGGCAGCGCCGCTGAGGGCGGCCAGTTGCGCCGAGCTCAGGTAGCTCAGTTGGGTGGTGGAGAAGGCCTTGACCTGTGCGCTGCTCAGTTGGGCCAAGTCGGCGCTTTCGAGGGCGCGGATTTGCACCGAGGTGGTCCAAGCGGCCAGTTGCGCGGTGGTCAGGCCGGGCACTTGGGTGCTGCTCAGGCCAGCGATGGCGGCAGTGCCCAGGCCTTGCACGGCGGCGGTGCTGAGTTTGCCCAGCTCGGCGCTGTCCAAGCTCGCTAGCTGTGCGGTGGTCAGCCCAGCGCCTTGCTTGCTGCCCAGTGCGCCCAGTTGCACCGAGCTCAGTTGGGCAAAGTCGTCGGTCTCTAGGGCGGCGATTTGGCTGCTGCTCAGGGCCAGCAGTTGCGCCGTGCTCAGGCCCTTGACGTTGACGCTGGTCAGGGCGGCGATTTGGTCACTGTCGAGCCCGGCGAGGCTGGAGGTGCGCAGCGCGCCGATTTGTGCGCTGGTCAGGGCGGCGATGTCTTCGGTGGCCAGACCCGGCACTTGGGTGCTGCTGAGTGCTTGCAGTTGGGCGCTGCTGAATGCTGCAACAGTTGCCATATTCAACGCAGCTATCTGAGCAGAGGTCAGGGCACTAACCTGTGCTGTGCTAAAGCCCGCAATTTGTCTTGTAGTTAAACCAGGAACAGCGACTGTACTTAGGGCCTGTATCTGGCTGCTACTCAACACTTTCAATTGATTGGTGGTGATTCCAGGAGTCTGGACAGAAGTCAATACCGCAAAGTCAACCAAGTCCAGTGCAGTGATCTGCCCGGTAGACATAGCAGCAATCGCCGCCGAGCTCAGGTAGGGGACTTGGGCGGTGCTGAGTTCCCTGATCTGTGCCGTAGAGAGACTCTGAATATCACTGCTATTCAGATCAGCGATTTGTTGCGATGTAAGAGCCGTGACAAAAGACATGAAGAGTCCCCTTCCGAGAGCAGAAGCTTTGCGCAGTTTGGGCCAGCAGCAGAGTTGCCTTGGCGCAAATTGATTGAATTAAAAGATATTTTTTACTTTATACCTCAGAAACAAAATGGATCTCCTAGGTAATTGGGCAAAACTGTTGCCACGCACGCCCGCTCCCAACAGATTCAACCTCGACAATTAGCCGGTCAAGCCCCCGCTTTTCGGCCATTCTGCGCCGGGGTGCCGCTTCCACAATGGACGGCATGAACGCTGTCACCACTCCCCCTCTGTCTCCACGCCTAGCGGCCCCGCGCTGGCTGTGCGTGTTGATGCTGGCTTTGTGTACTGCACTGCCTGCCCAAGCGCTGCGCATCAAGGAAGTGGCAGCGGTGCAAGGCGTGCGCAGCAACCAACTGACGGGCTATGGTTTGGTGGTGGGCCTAGATGGCACCGGCGACCAAACCACGCAAATGCCCTACACCACCCAAGCGATGCAGAACTACCTGCAACAAATGGGCATCAGCCTCCCCGCCAATGCGGCTGGGCAGTTGCAACTCAAAAACGTCGCGGCGGTAGTGGTGACGGCGCAATTGCCCGCCTTTGCCCAGCCCGGTCAAATGATTGACGTCAGTGTTTCGTCGATGGGTAACGCCAAATCGCTCAAGGGAGGCACACTGATTGTGACCCCTTTGCGCGGTGCTGATGGCGAGATTTATGCCTTGGCCCAAGGAAATCTGGTGATTGCTGGTGCGGGTGCGTCGCAAGGCGGCAGCAAAGTGCAAGTGAACCACCTGAGCGCCGGGCGCATCCCCCAAGGGGCGCAGGTAGAACGTGCCGTGCCTACGCCGCTGCACGAAGGCGGCTCTATTACTTTAGGGCTCAATAGTTCTGATTTCCAAACCGCGCGCAAGGTGGTTCAAGCCATTAACAACCGTATGGGCGCAGGCCGGGCCACAGCAATTGATGGTCGCACTGTACAAGTACAAGCCCCCACCGACCCCGGTAGCCGCGTTAATTTTATTGCTGATCTAGAAGAACTAGCGATTGACAACGGCAGCCCATCGGCCAAGGTGGTGATCAATGCCCGTACTGGCTCGGTGGTGCTGAACCAAGCCGTCACGCTGGGGCCTTGCGCGATTGCCCACGGCAACCTGTCCATCACCATCAGCTCGACGCCACAGGTGAGCCAGCCTAACCCGCTGTCGCAGGGCCAGACCGTAGTCACAGAAAAAACCGACATCAAGATTACCCAAGAGCCCGGCGCACTGATCCAAATGCCGCCCTCAGCTCAATTGGCCGATGTGGTCCGTTCTTTGAACCAACTGGGTGCTACGCCGCAAGACTTGCTGGCCATTTTGCAAGCGATCAAGGCCGCTGGTGCCCTCAATGCCGAGCTGGAGGTGATTTGACATGGCACTCGCACTCAACCCCCCGTCTTCTGGCGCAGCGCTGGGCACCAATGGCTTGGCAGCTGATGCCCGTTCGCTCAATCAACTCAAATACCAAGCCGGGCAAAACAGCGCCGAAGCCACCAAAGAGGCGGCCAAGCAGTTTGAATCGCTGTTTATGCGCGAGATGATTAAGAGCATGCGCGAGGCAACGATGAAATCGGGCCTGCTCGAAAGCTCACAAGCCGATCTGGGCACCGATTTGCTCGATCAGCAATTGTCGGTCAGCATGTCGGGCTTGCCCGGTGGCCTGTCCGAAGCCATTACGCGCCAACTGTCGCAGCAAATGGGCGGTGCCAGCGCCACACTGGCCGTGCCTTCTACCCTGAGCTTGGCACGCAGCAGCCAAACTGCCGCCGCCATGCGCCCGAATGCTGCCACCAGTGCGGTAGCTAACACGGGCCCGGCTCCTAAAGGGCGTGATGATTTTGTCCAGTTCCATGAGACTGCCGCCCAACGCGTAGCGCAAGAAAGCGGCATTCCGGCCAGCTTCATGCTCGGTCAGGCGGGCCACGAAACCGGCTGGGGCAAGAGCGAAATTCGCGGCAGCGATGGCAGCAACTCGCACAACCTGTTTGGCATCAAGGCGGGCAAAGGCTGGACGGGCAAGGTGGCCGAAATCGTCACCACCGAATACATCGACGGCACGCCGCGCAAGGTGGTGGACAAATTTCGCGCTTACGACTCTTACGAAGACTCTTTCCGCGATTACGCCCGCCTCATCAACAGCAGCCCACGCTATGAGCAGGCGCGTACCCAAACTGGCTCTGCCGAAGCCTACGCCAGCGCCCTGCAAAAAGCAGGCTACGCCACCGACCCCGCCTATGCCCGCAAGCTCAGCGGTGCCATCCAAAGTGCTCTGCGTGCGCAGCAGCGCGACCAAGCTTGAAGTATTGAGGAGTTAAACCATGAGCCTCTTGAACGTCGGCGCTCGCGCCCTGCAAATCAACCAGACTGCCATCCAAACCGCTGGCCACAACATTGCCAACGTCAACACCGCTGGCTA
>JAIESZ010000221.1 GCA_019745615.1 Burkholderiaceae bacterium | reverse complement strand
GCCTTCTTGGCCGATTTTGACCTCTACTTTGCCAAGTTGTTTGATGGCCTGCGCCACGACTCCGGTGACGCCATCGTCTGGGGCGAGAAAGCCTTGGCCCACTACGAGCGCCTGCGCATTGACGCCCACACCAAACGCTTGGTGTTCTCCGATGGGCTGGACATCTGCCGTGCCTTGGAGCTGTACCACCACTTTGGCAATCGTACCCAATTGGGTTTTGGCATTGGCACGCATTTGACCAACGATATGGGCCTGCCCGCACTGAACATCGTCATGAAGCTCACCCACGCCAACGGCCAACCCGTAGCCAAACTCTCTGACAGTCCCGGTAAAACGCTGTGCGACGATCCGACCTTTTTGGCTTATCTGCGCCAAGTGTTTGCGGTTACTCCCTCCCCCCAATCCTAGGAGAACGCCATGCTTCGCATCACCATAGCCCAGCTCAATCTGACCGTTGGCGACATCGAAGGCAATGTGCAGCGTATGGTGGCTGCCGCCAAGCAAGCCGCCGCCGCACAGTCTGAATTGGTGGTGTTTTCAGAGTTAGCGCTGTGCGGCTACTACCCCGGCGACTTGCTCGATGAACCCGCTTTTTTGCAACGTATCGAGGCCGGGCTGGTGGCGCTGTTACAAGCCTCTGAGCAATGGACCGCGCTGCATTGGGTGGTGGGCACGCCCACCCCAGCCCACGGCCCCGGCAAACGCTTGCACAACAGCCTGTTGGTGCTGCAAGGCGGTCAAGTGCGGCTGCGCTACGCCAAACAACTGCTGCCTACCTACAACGTTTTCGATGAACGCCGCCACTTTGAACCCGGCCCCGATGTGGCCCAAGTGCTGCGCATTGGCAGCGCACAGGTGGGCTTTTTGATCTGCGAAGATGGCTGGAACGACCACGGTGCCGATTACGCCACCAATCCGTTTCAAACGTTGGCTGATGCCGCACCTGACTTGGTAGTCAGCATCAACGCCAGCCCCAGCCATCTTGGTAAAAGGGGGCAACGCCAGCAGATTTTTGCCGATGCGGCGCGCCGCCACAGTTTGCCGATTTTGTATGTCAACCAAATTGGCGGCCATGACCAATTGGTGTACGACGGTGCATCGTTTGCGGTAGAACCGGCCAACGGTGTCGTTTTTGAAGCCCAGCGCTTTAGCGAAGACATTTGTACCTTGCAATTCAAGCATGGTCAGTTTTTGACTGCCCAAGGCCAGCCCCCCACGCCGGTATCGGCCCAAGACATCTCCAGCCACGATTTTTACCACCGGCAAATGGTGTTGGGCCTGCGCGACTATGCGCGCCGCTGCGGTTTTACCCAAGCGGTGGTGGGCAGCTCCGGCGGCATCGACAGTGCCCTGACGCTGGCGCTGGCGGTGGAGGCATTAGGGGCCAGCAATGTGGTGGCTGTGACCATGCCGTCAGAGTTTTCTAGCAGTGGTTCGGTGGATGATTCGGTGCAGCTTTGCCGCAACTTGGGCATTGTGCTGTACACCCATCCGATTGCCGATTTGGTGACCCGCTACGCGCAGCAATTTGCCGCCAGCTTTGGCACGCCCTTGCGTGGCCTAGCGCTGGAAAATGTACAAGCGCGCATTCGGGGCACGGTGCTCATGGAATACTCCAACACCTTTGGCCACTTACTCCTGACCACCGGCAACAAGTCAGAAATATCGGTAGGCTACTGCACCCTGTACGGCGATACCAACGGCGGGCTGGGGTTGATTGGCGATTTGTACAAAACCGAAGTGTTTGCGCTGGCCCAGTACCTGAACGCTCAGGCTGGGCGCGAACTGATCCCGCAAGCCATCATCGACAAAGCGCCTTCGGCAGAACTCGCCCCCCAGCAAAAAGACGCCGACAGTTTGCCGCCCTACCCCGTGTTGGACGAAGTGCTCAAACTGCTGATTGAAGGCGAGCGCTTGGCGGCCACTGAATATGCCAGCGCATACGCTTTGGTGCAGCAACTCCAGCAAGACGATGCAGGCCGGGCGCTGGTGCAGCGTGTGCGCCAAATGGTGGCGCGCAACGAATATAAACGCCGCCAAGCCCCGCCCATCGTGCGGGTACGCGCCCGTGCTTTTGGCAGCGGGCGACAAATGCCTATTGCAGCGCACACCGTTTAAAGGAATCTATTGATGATGTACGACACCGCCATTTATATCGGGCGCTTTGAGCCCGTTCACCACGGCCATTTGGCGCTGTTGCGCCACGCGCTGGCCCATGCCCGCCAGATGGTGGTGGTGTTGGGATCGGCGTGGCAACCGCGTTCGGCCAAAAATCCTTTTACTTGGCAAGATCGTGCCGATATGTTGCGCCAAGCCCTGTCCACCGCCGACCAAGCGCGTGTGCAGTTTGTGCCAGTGCGCGACTACTACAACGAAGCGCGCTGGGTAGCCAGCGTGCGCCAAGAAGTGGCGGCACGGGTGGTGGCCGGTGCGCGCATTGCGCTAGTAGGCCACTTTAAGGACGCCAGCAGCAGCTACCTGCGCAGCTTTCCGGGCTGGGAGTTGCTGGGCGTGGCCCGCCAAGGCAGTATTGACGCCACCACCATCCGCGATGCCTACTTTGGTGCGGGCAGCGGTGCGGTGTTGGCGGCCTTGGCCCCATTGGCCGAGCAGATGCCCGCCACCACCTTGGCCATGTTGCACCGCTTTGCCCAAGGCAGTGATTACCTGCGACTACAAAAAGAATGGCAGATGCTGCGCCAATACCGGGCCGCTTGGGCCAGTGCGCCCTATGCGCCCGTTTTTGTCACGGTAGATGCGCTGTTGCGCTGCCAAGATCAGGTGTTGTTGATTCGCCGGGGCCATGCCCCCGGTGTCGGGCAACTGGCCTTGCCCGGTGGTTTTTTAGAGCCACGCGATACCCTCTGGCAATCGTGCCTGCGCGAGCTGGCCGAAGAAACCCATTGCGACCTGCCCGAAGAAACCCTGCGCGCCGCCCTGCGCCAAATCAGCGTGTTTGACCATCCAGATCGCAGCCAGCGCGGGCGCACCATCACCCACACCCACTACTTTGATTTAGGCGTGCAGCCCCTGCCTGCCGTGCAAGCTGGCGACGATGCGGCGCAGGTGCAATGGGTGCCCATCAGCCAATTGGCAGCACTGGAAGCAGAGTTTTTTGAAGACCACTTTCATATGCTGGACCACTTTTTGGGCCTGACCAGCAGCTTGCCCAGTGCCAGCCCTTAGGCCAGCATTGCCAGTTCTACCCGGTTGCGCCCTTGGGCCTTGGCGCGGTACAAGGCCGAATCAGCGGCCAAAAACAACTCGTCCACCTGTTGACCGTGCTCTGGAAACATCGCCACGCCAAAGCTGGAACTAATGCCCTTCAGCCCCGGTACTTCGGGCCAATCGAGTTCTTCTAGCCGCGTCCGCAGCCGCTGGGCACAGTGGAGCACATGCCCACAAGGTGCCCCGGCACTGACCAGCAAAAACTCCTCGCCGCCCCAACGAAACAGGCTGTCGGTGGCCCGCACCTGCGCTTGGATCTCCCGCGCTACTTTGCGCAACACCTCATCGCCTGCTTGGTGACCAAAGCGGTCATTGATGTCTTTGAAGTGGTCTAGGTCAAACAAGCACAGCCCCAAGGGCAAGTTTTGTTGCTGGCA
>JAIESZ010000232.1 GCA_019745615.1 Burkholderiaceae bacterium | reverse complement strand
GATTTGTTTGGCGAAGAACTGGCCGCCCGCTTTATTGATCCGGCGCAAGCGCCTACTATTTTTGTCAACTTCAGCAACATTGCTTGGTTTGGCGACAGTTTGGCGATTGACCAGCACTTGCACATCAGCCGGATGCGCGCGCTAGAGTTTGAACGCCCGATGGTGCGGGCCACCAACACCGGCGCTACCGCTGTGATTGACCACCGGGGCGTGGTCACGCACCAGCTACCACGCCACACCCGCGCCGTACTGATTGCACAGGTGCGAGGGCACGATGGCCCACCCACGCCCTATGCCTTTTGGGTGGCGCGTTGGGGGCTGTGGCCCATGTGGTTGCTAGCCGCTCTGGTGCTATTGCTGACATGGCACGCACAACGGTCTGCCGCAAGGCCCGTAGTAGCGGGATAATCGAGGGTTGACACCGCCCGCAGGCGGACTACAAAAAACCGAAGCGGCAGCGCCGCTGTTGTGGAGCACGATTGAACATGGCAGATTCCTTTTCCTATGAACAACTGATTGCCTCGGGCGAAGGACGGCTGTTCGGCCCCGACAGTGGCCGCCTACCGCTGCCGCCCATGCTGATGTTTGACCGCATCACCCATATCGATGCCGATGGCGGAGCCCACGGCTTGGGCCGCATCGTGGCCGAGCTAGACGTCAAACCCGACCTGTGGTTCTTTGCTTGCCACTTTCAGGGCGACCCGGTCATGCCCGGCTGCTTGGGGCTAGACGCGATGTGGCAACTGATTGGCTTTTACCTCACTTGGCTGCAACTGCCGGGCCGAGGCCGCGCTTTGGGCGCGGGTGAAGTCAAATTTACCGGTGAAGTCGGGCCAGACGTCAAACGCGTCACCTACGAAATTGACATCAAGCGCGTGATTAAGCGCAAACTCAACATGGCCATTGGCGATGCCCGCCTGTTGGCCGATGGCAAAGAAATTTATGTCGCTAACGACCTGCGTGTAGGCTTGTTCATGCGTGAGGGCGATGGCAAGGAGTTGGCAGCATGAGCAAAAAACGGGTAGTGATTACGGGCACAGGCATTGTCTCGTGCATTGGCAACGACCGGGCCACGGTGGTGCAATCCCTGCGCGAAAGCCGCTCAGGCATCCGCGCCATGCCTGCCTTTACCGAGCTGGGGCTGCGCAGCCAAGTGGCAGGCATTCCACAAATCAACCTCGAAGAGCGCATTGACCGCAAGCAATTGCGTTTTATGGGCGATGCCGCAGCGTACGCGCACATCTCTTTGCAAGAGGCCATTGCCCAAGCGGGCCTGACGCCTGAGCAGGTCTCGCACCCACGCACCGGCTTGATTATGGGTTCGGGCGGCGGCTCCCCCGCCAACCAGATTGAGGCCGCTGACATCTTGCGCAGCAAGGGCATCCGCCGCGTCGGGCCGTACCAAGTCACGCGCTGCATGAGCTCTACGGTGTCGGCTTGCCTGTCCACCAACTTTGCCATCAAGGGCATCAACTACTCCATCACCTCGGCGTGCAGCACCTCAGCACACTGCATTGGTGCGGCTGCGCAGCAAATTGCGTGGGGTCTGCAAGATGTGATGTTTGCCGGTGGCGGCGAAGAACTGAGCTGGGGCATGGCGCTGCTGTTTGACGGCATGGGTGCGATGTCGAGCAAGTACAACGAGACCCCCGAAAAAGCCTCGCGCGCCTACGATGCAAATCGCGATGGTTTTGTCATTGCCGGTGGCGGCGGTGCCGTGGTGCTCGAAAGCCTAGAGCACGCCTTGGCCCGTGGTGCCACTATTTTGGGCGAAGTGGTCGGCTTTGGTGCCACCTCTGATGGCGAAGACATGGTGGCCCCCTCCGGCGAGGGCGCTATTGCCTGTATGCGCCAAGCCATTGAAGGTTTGGATGCCCCCATCGACTACATCAACACCCACGGCACCTCCACGCCAGTGGGCGATGTGCCCGAACTGCGCGCCATCCGCGCCGTGTTTGGCGATGCCATTCCGCCGTTCTCGTCCACCAAGTCGCTCACTGGGCACTCGCTGGGGGCCACGGGCGTGCAAGAAGCCATTTATTGCCTGCTGATGTTGCAAGATGGTTTTATTGCCGGTTCAGCCAACGTCGAGACCCTAGAGCCTGCCGCCGAAGGCATGCCGCTGGTCACCGTCACGCGCGATGCGCCCATCCGCACCGCCTTGTCCAATAGCTTTGGCTTTGGTGGCACCAATGCCAGCTTGGTGCTGCGCCGCTGGGAGCCATAAACCGCTGAGATTGTGCGGCCTCTACTGCGATAACCTGCCTGCGTACCAGTGCGCAGGCAGGCTTTTTGTTTTTTGGCAACACGCTCAACCCCAGTGGCTTGGGGTAAACGATAGTTTCATCAAAATTCAACCAGATTTTGATCTATGTAGGTGCTAACTTCTCATAAGATGGTGTACCGCTCAACAGGCGGACAGGGGTCATCTGCCCAACCGGCGGGGCCTGAACCATCATCTGGAAAGCTTACTTATGCACATTTCCTCTCCCATCTCGCGCCGCTGGTTTGCTGGCGTCGTGCTGTCGGCCATGTCGGCTGTCGCTATGGCCCAAGCTGCCAAACCCCATGTGGTCGTATTGGCCACCGGCGGCACCATTGCTGGTGCAGGCGCATCAGCAGCCAACAGCGCCACCTATGCCGCCGCCAAAGTACCCGTAGACAAACTGCTGGCGGGCCTGCCCGAACTCTCCAGCGTCGCCAAGGTCTCTGGTGAACAGGTGTTCCAAATCGCCTCTGAGAGCTTTACCAACGAGCATCTGCTCAAGCTGGGCCAGCGCGTCTCGGCCCTGAGCAAGCAGGCTGATGTCGATGGCATCGTCATCACCCACGGCACCGATACGCTGGAAGAAACCGCCTACTTCCTGAATCTGGTGGTACACACCAGCAAGCCCATTGTGGTGGTAGGTTCCATGCGCCCCGGCACGGCCTTGTCGGCAGACGGTGCCCTCAACCTGTATGACGCCGTGAGCGTGGCCGCCAGCAAAGATGCCACGGGCAAGGGCGTGCTGGTCACGATGAACGACGAGATTCAAAGTGGCCGTGATGTGAGCAAAACTATCAACATCAAGACCGAAGCCTTCAAGAGCCAATGGGGGCCGCTGGGCATGGTGGTAGAGGGCAAGAACTACTGGTTCCGCGCTCCAGTCAAGCGCCACACCATGGCGTCTGAATTCAACATCGACGACATCAAAACCCTGCCTGCCGTGGATATCGTTTATGGCTACGGCAACATGAACACCACCGGCATCAACGCCTACGGCCAAGCCGGTGTCAAGGCGCTGGTGCATGCAGGCACTGGCAATGGCTCGGTGGCTGCACAGGCCGTCGATTCGCTCAAAGCCCTGCGCGCCCAAGGCGTGCAAATTGTGCGCTCGGCCCGCGTGCCCGATGGCTTTGTGCTGCGCAACGCCGAGCAGCCTGACGACAAGTACGACTGGGTAGTCGCCCACGACTTGCGCCCCCAAAAGGCCCGTATCTTGGCGATGGTCGCCCTGACCAAGACCAATGACAGCAAAGAACTGCAACGCATCTTCTGGGAATACTGATCTTC
>JAIESZ010000190.1 GCA_019745615.1 Burkholderiaceae bacterium | reverse complement strand
AGGCCACGCTGCTGGCGCGCCACGGCGGCGGCAATCTCCGGCAGCGGATTCAAAATACCGGTGCCGGTTTCGCAGTGCACCAGCGCCACATGGCTGATACTGGGGTCCGCCATGAGCGCAGCCTCAATTGCCAGCGGATCAAAAGGGCAGTCCTCGGCGGTGGGCAGTTCCACGGCGTCGCGCCCCAAAATTTTGAGTATCTTCAGAATGCG
Source organism: Burkholderiaceae bacterium (assembly GCA_019745615.1). Lineage (GTDB taxonomy): Bacteria > Pseudomonadota > Gammaproteobacteria > Burkholderiales > Burkholderiaceae_C > Simplicispira. Next base: position 3,320 of record JAIESZ010000190.1, on the reverse strand, counting down.
CGCGCAATACGCGCCGTTGTTGGGCACCAGCACCTTACCCCCGCGTGGCACCAGCGTGCCCAGTGCCGCTTCGACCGAGAACGTGCCCGAGCCTTGTAGGGGCACGCACACATGGGTTTCGGCTCCGTGGACGATCTCCACCAGTTGTCGGCACACCTCGGCGGTGATGTGGTTGAAGGCGGCATCCCATGAGCCCCAGTCGTGGAGCATGGCCTGCTTGGTACGCAGGCTGGTGGTCAACGGGCCGGGGGTCAGCAACAGGGGGTCGCGGTCAATAGCGTACATGGTTGGATTCCTTGAGAGTTAATGCTTGAGCTGGCGCCAGGCTTGGTGGTGGCGCAGCAGAAAGTGGGTGGCAATGGCGTACAGGATGCTTACGGTAATGGTGGTCAGCACGATCAATGTGGCCATGGCCGCAGCAGGCCCTAGGTCGCCGGCTTCGTCCAAGTGCAGGATGGAGACCGAGGCGGGCATGTTCCCCGGCGCGTACAGAAACACCAGCGCTGACACCGTGGTCATGGCATTGATGAACAGGTAGCGCGCAATCTCCAGCACAGTGGGCAGGCAAATCGGCAAGGTCACGCGCCAGAAGGTGGTGGCCTGCGACACCCGCAGCGAGGCGGAGACGGATTCAAACTCACGGTCAATGGTTTTCAGGGCGGTCACTGCGCTCAGGTGGCAGGAGGTGTAGTAATGCACCACATTGACCAGCACCATGATGGCCAGCGTCTGGTACAAGCCATTGAGCGGGTTGCCGGGGGCGTTGAAAAACAGGATGTAACCAATGCCTAGCACCAGCCCCGGCACACCCATGGGCAAGGTGGCCAGAGCGCGAATCATGGGCCGCAGCCACACCGGGCCGGTGTGGGTTTTCTCCACTAGGTACGCAGTGACAAAAATGAAGGGTGTCCCGACCAGCGCCGTCAGGGCACCTAGGGTCAAACTGTTGAGGTAGGCATCGAGCACACCGGCTTCCGCCAAACCGTAGAGGTAATGGTTCAGCGTCAGTTCCAAGTTGTAGGGCCAAAAGCGCACTATGGAGGTGTAAGCCGCCATGCCCAGCATAGCCAGCATGATCACGCCAATCACCCCGCAATACACCAGCAAGGCCAGATCGCGGCGCTGATCGGGCCGTGGCACATAGGGGACGGCACGGGCGCTCAGGCTGGCATGCTGTTTGCGCTGGATATACCAGTCGGCAGCGAACGCCATCAGCACCGGCGCCAACAGCAGCAAAGCCACCACAGCGCCCCGGCCAAAGTTGTGCATGCCCACCACCTGAATGTAGATTTCCACCGCCAGCACGGGAAAGTTGCCACCAATCACTTTGGGAATGCCAAACTCACTCACCGAATAGGAGAATACCACCAGAGCGGCGCTGATCAACCCATACTTGGCGCTGGGCAGGGTAATAGTCCAGAACTTGCGCCAGCGTGAGGCCCCTAGAGCTTCGGCGGCTTCGTAAAGACGGCCATCGGTGGTAGCCAGCGCCACTACCAGCAACATCAGAGCATGGGGGAAACTGGCATAGACCGTAGCCATCGTGATGCCGATCGGGCCGTAAACTGTGTGTTCACCGAGCCAGTTCTTCAGAACCCCTTGGGTGCCGAACCATTGAATAAAAGCGATGGCACCTACCAGAGACGGCCCGGCCAGCGCCGATAGCCCCACAATGCGCCACATCCCACTCAATGGCAGGCATGCACGCTGCAAGGCATAGGCATAGACAAACGCCAGCGGTACCGTGATCAGCGTCACCAGCGTGGCTACCCACAAAGTGTTCCAAGTGGCCGTACCGACACCGGGGGTGTTAGCAAACTCAACAAACCGCGACAGACTCCACTGGCCCTGCTCATCCTGCACACTACCGATCAGCAACGTGCCCAGCGGCACCAGCATAAAAACGCACAAGGCCAGCGCACTCAGCAGCAGCAGGCCAGCAGGCCAATAAGTGGCCCCCTTGCGCAGAATAGGCACCGTGCTCATGTAGATGACTCCATCGGGCGCAGATGTTCAGCAGGAATACTCACCCGCAGCAGGGCACCCTGATGGATGGGGCGACCCTCCAGATAATTGCTGGAGAACTGCGCCACCAGTGGTTTGCGCTGCCCCATGTCTGCCTCCAGCGTGACGAGGTAGCTCGACCCCATAAACTCAGACTTGCTCACCGTGGCGGTGAAGCTGTTTTCTGGTGTGTCGGTGATGGCGTGCAGGCCAATGTCCTCCGGGCGCACATAAAAGCGGGGGGTGGCAGCGCTGTGCGCGGCACTGGCACAGCGCAAGCTCACTTGGCCAAATTTGAAGTTGTCCTGCCCCTGCGACGTGGCTACCAGTAGATTGCCACGCCCAATGAAGTCCGCCACAAAATCATTGCAGGGCGAGCGGTAAATGTCCTGCGGGGTGCCGATCTGCTGAACCCGGCCACTCTTCATGACCACAATGCGATCGGCCATCGACAGGGCTTCCTCCTGGTCGTGGGTCACCATCAGCGTGGTAATGCCCAGTTTGGATTGCAGTTGCTTGATTTCAGAGCGTAGACGTACACGCTCAATGGCGTCTAGTGCCGACAAAGGCTCATCAAGCAGCAAAAGGTGTGGCGACGTGGCCAGCGCACGCGCCAGTGCCACGCGCTGCTGTTGCCCCCCGGACAGCTGGGTGGGATATTTTTCTTCAATGCCCGGCAAACCAACCAAGGTCAGCATGTCGGTCACGCGCTGTCGCGCCCCGACTGCCCCCGGTGCGTTACCCTTGCGACGGCTTTTGAGGCCATACGCCACGTTGTCACCTACCGTTAGGTTGGGAAACAAAGCATAGGACTGAAAAACAATGCCGTAATCGCGCTGCGCTGGCGGGGCGTGGGAAATATCGTGCCCCGCGTGCACGATCTGACCACTGTCTTGGCGCTCTAGCCCGGCAATGGTGCGCAACAGTGTAGTTTTGCCGCAGCCTGACGGCCCCAGCAACACCACAAATTCGCCCTGTGCGATGCTCAAATCGATACGATCGAGCGCCGTGAAGCCTCCAAACCGTTTGCTTAGTTGCTTGATTTCAAGATGCGCCATGGCCGATCACCCGTTCTAATGTTTCGCAGGATGAATCGCCCATTACTTCTTCGGCTCGGACTTGGCTGAATAGCGCTTTTGCCATTCAGCCAGCACCGCTGCGCGCTCTTTGCCTATCTTTTCAAAATCGTTCTTGATCAAGCGCTGCTCGTAATCGGAGGGAATATGCTTCAAGCGGGTTGTGACACCCGGCCAAGCCACCACAGCAAAGTTCTTGGCATACAACTCATTGGCTTGGCGGCTGGAGGCCCAGTCGGC
>JAIESZ010000073.1 GCA_019745615.1 Burkholderiaceae bacterium | reverse complement strand
CCATCGCATGACCTTTGCTGATTTGGTACAAGACAAGCCCTTAGCGCGTTAAACACCCACGATGGTCTTTGACCTTTCACCCACATCGCTTTGACTGCCTCCTCATCCTCGGCACCTGCCACCAACAAGCACCGCCCGCACCACTATGCGGGTATCGTGTATGGCTTTAGTATTCTTGCCTTGGTTATGGCTTGGACTACGGTGGCCACGGTGCTGTACTGGCAATGGCAAGCTACCCTAGAGGCCGAGCTACGCCAAAATATCAATATGGCCCGGGCCATCAAAGAGCACACCCTGCAGGTGCTAGAAACCATAGATCAGGCCATCTTGCGCTTGCAAACGCTAGCCACCGAACGCAAACCACTGCCACAGGACTATCTGCGCACGGCCAACGAAACGGGTTTGACACCCAACATCATTACGCAACTGGCGTTTATAGATGCACAGGGAAATTTTCAGGGCAGCAACCTCGACCCCGATGGCAAGCGCAGTGGTCATGTCTCCCTCAAAGACAGGGAACACATTCGGGTGCATTTGCACAGGGGTGAAGCCGACCACACCTCGCGCCAATTATTGGATGATGGTTTGTTCATCAGCAAGCCCCTGCTGGGCCGAGTATCAGGACAATGGAGCATCCAGCTCTCACGCAAAGTGATGGGACTGGATGGACACACCCTGGGCGTGGTGGTGGCCTCAATGAACCCCGTGCATCTGTCCAACGTTTATAGCAATGTGCAACTGAGCCCTGGGGCAGGGCTGATGTTGTCCGGATTGGACGAGGTTATCCGGGTGCAGGTGATAGATGGCATGAGCTCTGGCATGGGCGAGCGTGTGGCTACAGCGCTGGCAGCAGCCACCCTAGAAAACTTGGACGGCACCATGATCAGCATGGGCCACGATGGCGTCGAGCGCCTTGTGGGCTACAGTCGGGTGGGCAATTACCCACTCACGGTAGTTAGTAGCACCACTGTACAAGAGGCATTTGCCCGCTGGCGCACCAACCGCAATATGCTGTTGGTAATGTCCACCTTGTCTAGCCTATGTGTAGGGGGTTTTTTGTGGCTGTTTCGTAGCAGCGTGCGCGAGCTGGCACAAAGCCATGAAGCCTTGGTACGCAGCGAGGCCCAAGCCCAACAGGCCAACCAAGCCAAAAGCGAGTTTCTGGCAGCTATGTCGCATGAATTGCGCACGCCACTGACCAGCATCAAGGGCTTTTCCGAACTGATTGCTATGCGCAGCAAAGATGCCGTCACTGCCGAGCAAGCCGACCTGATCAACCGCGCAGCCACCCACCTGAACAGCTTGCTAAGCGAGATTTTGGATTTGGCCCGCATTGAAGCCAAGGCCATGCCTACCCTCCCCGAAACGGTGCCCTTGCGCACGCTAGTCAATGAAGTGACAGCGCTGTTTCAGATCAGTGCAGTGGCCAAATCCCTGACTTTGGACTTGGTAGTAGAACCCAACGTGCCTGAGCACATTCACACCGACCCGCTCAAACTGAAACAGATTTTGAACAATTTGCTGTCCAACGCGGTCAAATTTACCGAGCAGGGCCATATTGCTTTGCAGGTCAAACTCGACCTGACCGGGCAGCAAGTGTTGTTGCAGGTCAGCGATACCGGGCCGGGCATTGCCCCCGAATTGCACGAGCGCATTTTTGAGTACTTTCGCCAGGGCGATGCACGTGTCAGTTACGAATACGGCGGCACTGGCCTAGGGCTGGGTCTTTCTAGGGGGCTGGCGCAGCTACTGGGCGGCACCCTGACACTACAGTCGGCACCGGGGCAGGGCGCACGGTTTACGCTCTCGCTGCCTCTGGTGCAGCACGGCAGCACACCGACCCCAGCCCCAGCCAATACCTGATTAACGCAAACGCGCTAAGGCAGCGCTGGCCGTTTCGGCAATGCGCGTCAGGAAATCGGTGCCCATGGTGGCCTCAAAGCGGTGCGGATCGTCTGAGGCCAGCACCAGCATACCAAAGGCCGGGGTGGCGTGCTCCATTGGGCCATCGCGCAGGGGAAGCAGCGCCAACGATTGCACCATGTCACCGTCGCGCAGCCAACCCACCGGCTCAAAGCCCAAATTAGGGCCACAAAAAGGCATGGTCAAGGAGGAGGCAAAAGCGCGCACATCGTTACTTGCCCCCACCGCAAACGGTGCGTTGGCATAGGCCGGAGACACGCCCCAGACGCGCATGGCAGCTTGGGGCACCTCAAACTGACGCCGAATGCCCTGCACCACGGCCTCAGGCAGCGAGGGCGGATGCGTCATGCGCTGCAAATCACAGGCCCATTGGTGCAGGCGCTGGTCAATCGACATATTTTGCTGGCCGTTGTGCACCATCTCCAAAATGCGCTGTTCCAAGTCGGCAATTTTGGCGCGCAGGCGCTCGGCTTGGCGCTCTTGCAAACTCACGGCCCGGTGCCCATGCGGACTGATGATCTGCACACTGGTCAGCAGCTCGGCATGGCGCTCAAAAAACCCCGGCGTCTGCATGAGGTAGTCGGCAATGTCTTCTTCGGTGATCGGAGCAATGAAAGGGGTGGGGTCGTAGACAGTCATAGGGTGTCGGGGAGTTCGATCTGGCCTTGAAAAACGGAGGTGGCCGGGCCGGTCATAAACACCGCATCGCTGGGCTGGCCGCTCCAAGCAATGCTCAAACGCCCGCCTTGGGTGTCCACGTCCACGCGGGCATCAAGCAGCCCCAAGCGAATACCGGCCACAACAGCAGCACAGGCACCAGTGCCGCAAGCCAAGGTCTCACCGGCACCGCGCTCATAAACGCGCAGACGGATGTGGTTGCGGGCCACAATTTGCATGTAACCCGCATTAACCCGCTGCGGAAAGCGCGGGTGGTGCTCGATCAACGGGCCGGTTTGGGCCACGGGGGCAGTGTCTACATCGTCCACAATCTGCACGGCATGAGGGTTGCCCATCGACACCACACTAACCTGCACCACGGCAACCGGGGCTGTGCTGCTGCCCAACACCAGCGGCCAGCGCTGGCCTTGGCCTTGCGCCTCAGGTTGCAAGCCACTGGCATCAAAGGGCACACGGGCAGGCTCCAGCACCGGGCACCCCATATCCACAGTGACACGGCCATCTGGGGTGAGTTCGGGAGCAATGATGCCAGCGCGGGTTTGCACGCGGATGGTGTCTTTGTCTGTCAGGCCCTGATCGCGCACATAGCGGGCAAAGCAGCGCGCACCATTGCCGCATTGCTCTACCTCGCCACCATCGGCGTTGTGGATGACATATTCAAAATCAATGCCCGGCCCCGGCGAGGGACGCACGGTAAGGATTTGGTCGGCACCGACGCCAAAGTGGCGGTCGCCCAACAGGCGGTAGTGCGCTGGCGTCAGGCCCAGACGGCCTTGGGTTTCGTCGAGCACGACAAAGTCGTTGCCCGCACCCTGCATCTTGGTAAAGCGGATCTGCATGGCGGCAATTATCGTTGTAGGCTTGGCTGCTGTGTACTGCACTTCAGTGCAGTTGCAACACATC
>JAIESZ010000358.1 GCA_019745615.1 Burkholderiaceae bacterium | reverse complement strand
ATCCAAATCAATGCCCTTAGACAGGTATTCGTAGATGTTCAAAAACAGCGAGCTGTGGATATTTTCTTGCCAAGTCAAGAACCAATCGGTCGAGAAGGGCAACTGACCTTTAGAGGGCGATTTGCCAGCCACTTCTTTGTACAAGCGAATCAGGCGCTCATACGACAGCGTAGTTTCCGACTCCAACACCTGCATCCGCGCACCCATGCCGATCAGCATGGCAGCGCGCTCAATTTGCTTGGATTCATTGAGCACGCTCTTGGTAGCGGTCTTGGTGACTTTGGCGGTGCTTTGGTCGGCGGAAGTGGCGGTCATGGTGAAATCTCCAATCAGGTGCAGGCAAGGTGACAAAGGCTTACAGAACTTCCGACACGCGGCTGGCCATCAAGATGTTGGCGTGCAAGGTGTTGGTGGCTTCGTTGCCCACCTTTTTGGGGGTGTTGTGGTTGGTCAGCAAGCTCCAGACCAAGTTGTCATCCACACGGAAGCTGCAAAGTAGCGTGTTGCGGGAGGCTAGTTTCATCACTTGCGCTGCCGACAAAGATGACAAAATATCGGCAGCCTCTTCATTGATGCCCAGACGGAACACTGCTTCGGCCTTGTCTTGGCGAATCAAGGTCTGGGCCAGCATCAGATAGGTCAGGTTGGCTTCGCGGATCTCGGCAAGCAGTTGTTCGTTAGTCATGGTGCAATCCTTTCAGTTCGGTCGGGGTTTTCAGGCCACGCCAATGGGTGAACCGTTGAAATGGATTGTGAAGACATGCCAATCAAAAATTAAGTCGGGCTTTGTCGGTATCGCGTGTCAGGCAATCTGGCAGCCTTGTAGGAATTTGCCTTACAAACCATGCAGCAGGTACAGCCCCTCTAGCCCCTGCATGGCCTGCTGCACTGCAACAAGCCCCACCGCGCTTTAGTTGGCCCCGCGTGCTACCGGACGGCTGCTATCTCGGCACCATTCGCTCCAACTACCGGCAAAAAGTGTGGTTTTTCCGAGACCAGCCCATTCCATTGCGAGCACATTGGGGTTAGCGGTGACACCGCTGCCGCAGTGGTGTACCACGCTGGCTGGATCACGCCCTGCCAGCAGGGCCTCAAACTCGGCACGCAGCACGGCTGCGGGTTTAAAGCAACCATCGGCAGCAAAATTGTCGGTAAACGGGCGGTTCAGGGCACCGGGGATATGGCCTGCCACTGGGTCAAGGGGTTCCACCTCGCCACGATAACGGGCTGGAGCGCGAGCATCAATCAGCGTTTGCTCAGGTTGCCCCAGCGCTGCCAGCACCTGCGCCACACTGGCTAAGGAGCGCAAAGAGGGTTCCAAACTAAAAGCAGCAGGCACTGGCGGCTGTACTGGCCCCGACTCCAGCGCCGCCCCTGCGGCCTTCCACGCAGACAAACCGCCATCGAGCACCGCCACGGCCTCGTGCCCAGCCCATTGCAGCATCCACCACAAGCGCCCAGCAAAAGCGCAGCCATTGCGGTCATACACCACCACTTGGCGGCCATTACCCAGCCCTTGGGCCGACAGCCACTGCGCAAAATGCTCACGGCTGGGCAGCGGGTGGCGGCCTCCAGAGGCCGGGGTATCGTCGGGCTGGGCGCTAAGGTCGTGCTCTAAGTGGGCATACAAAGCGCTGGGCAGGCGTTCTTGCTGGTATTGCGCGGCACCCGCAGCCGGGTTAGCCAAATCAAAACTGACATCAAACAGCAGCGGCGGCTGGTCGCTAGCCAACAAGGTGCGCAGTTGCGCCACAGAAATCAAGGTGGAATAGGTCATCACAGGTAAGCTTGGGAGTTAAAACCAAGCGCCATTGTGGCTACTCCTAGCGCGGCTTACTCTTCTGGGGCCGGAGTGGCCCCCGGCGCGGCACGGGCGCGCAGCACGGTAGCGGCAATGCCACTGCTGATAATCAGGGCCATGCCCACCCAACCCAGCAGGGGTGTTTGGTCGCCAAACAAGGCCATGCCATACAGTGCCGCAAACACAATGCCCGAATACTGCAAATTAGCCACCACCAGCGTGCCACGCTGCGTTTTGGCGCTGGCGTAGGCACGCGTCATGCACAACTGCCCACCAGAGGCCAGTATGCCAATCGGCAGCAGCCACAGCCCCGGCCCACCGGGCCAATCGGACACCCCCATCACCAACGTAGCCACACCACCGGCCAAGGTGGAGCCGACGGCAAAAAAGAACACGGTGCGGGTTTCTGGCTCCCCCACCCTAGAGAGCGTGACCACCTGCAAATAGGCAAAGGCGGCTGCCATCCCTGACAGCAGGCCCACAATTCCGGCAAACATCTGGTTTTGGTCGAGGCTGGGGCGCAGCACCATCACCACCCCGGCAAAACCGGCCAACACCGTCAGTACCAAAGGCCCTTGCAAGGCAGGCAAGGGGGCGTTGGGCGAGGGCCGCCACGCCAGCAATGCGCCGCCGACAAAAAAGGCGGCAATCCACACGCTGCTCATGTAGTTGAGCGTCATGGCGGTAGCCAGCGGCAATTGGCCTATGGCGTAGAACCAAGCCCCCATTGCCGTAACGCCAATCACGCTGCGCCAAGCGTGCATCCACGGGTAGGCGGTGCGCAACACCACCCGTTGCGAGCGCGCCAACAGCCACAGTACACCGATACCAATCAGCCCCCGGTAAAACACCAGTTCTGCCGCATTGAAGTAGGCTGAGGCCAACTTAATGCACACGCTCATGCTGGCAAACAAAAAAGCCGCCAGCACCATCCACAGGGCTTGCATGGAATCCTGAAAAGGTAGGGGATAAAAAGCAAAACAGCTGCCAGCGCTGTTTTTTCAGCACCGGCAGCTAGGGGTTCAGGGCATTCAGGGCTACAACGTCTTAGCGTTGTGGCACCGCAGCACCCATCGTCGTACGGTACCACTCGTGGAAATGCTGCATGCCGTCTTCCATCGGGCTTTGGTAGGGGCCAACCTCGTTGTCACCACGGGCCAGCAGAGCTTTGCGGCCTGCGTCCATGCGTTCGCCAATTTCGTCGTCTTCGATGCAGGTTTCCATGTAGGCGGCCTGCTGGGCGTCCACAAAATCGCGCTCAAAGGCAACAATTTCTTCGGGGTAGTAAAACTCCACCATGTTCAGCGTTTTGGTGGGGCTGATCGGGTGCAGCGTGGACACCGTGAGCACGTGCGGATACCACTCCACCATGATGTGCGGGTAGTAGGTGAGCCAAATCGCGCCGCGCTCAGGCAGTTTGCCTTGGCGGTATTGCAGCAACACCTCTTTCCACTTTTGGTACACATCCGAGCCAGAATTGCCAAAGGTGGAGGCCACGCCCACAGTTTGCACCGAGTATTCTTTGCTGAATTCCCAGCGCAGATCATCACAGGTGACAAAGTTGCCCAAACCGGGGTGGAAGGGGCCGACGTGGTAATCCTCTAGGTAGACCTCAATAAAGGTCTTCCAGTTGTAGTTGCACTCGTGCAGCTCTACGCGGTCTAGGGCAAAGCCTTCAAAACTGAGTTCAGCCCGTGG
>JAIESZ010000327.1 GCA_019745615.1 Burkholderiaceae bacterium | reverse complement strand
GAGGGCGCTGCCACGGTCTTATCTTGGGTGGATGACGAGAACCGCTACCGCTTTGACCAAGCCTGCCGTGTCAAGGCCATTGAGTTGGCCTCTGGCTTGGGTTTAGCCAAGCTCCCGGATTGCCGCTTGAGCATCAATTTCCTGCCCAATGCCGTTTATCGGGCTGAAACCTGCATTCGCGCCACCATGCAGGCAGCTGCTGAGTTCAATTTCCCGCACGACCGGATCATGTTTGAGGTCACGGAGGGCGAGCCCCTCAGCAACGGCGAGCACCTGCAATCCATCTTTAACGAATACCGCCGCCGTGGTTTGATCACGGCTATCGACGATTTTGGTGCGGGCTATGCGGGCCTGAACATGCTGGTGCGTTTTCAGCCCCATGTGCTCAAGCTCGATATGGAACTGATCCGCAACGTTGACCAAGACCCAGTGCGCCAAGCTATTGTTTGCGGCGTTGCATTGGTCTGTTCACGCCTAAGCATTGACATGGTAGCTGAGGGCGTAGAGACAGCGCAAGAATCAGCCTACCTGTCTTCGGTAGGCATACGCTACCAGCAGGGCTTTTGGTTTGCCCGGCCTGGTTGGGAAACTCTGCCGCTGGCCTAGAGTGTGGCCTGAGGTGAAAAAAATGTCCCAATACCGTGTTTACCTTCACTGTGCTGTCGCAAATCTTCGGTACAGTGGGGGCGAGACCCTGTTTACATAATTATTCACAAGGAGCATGAAAATATGAGTCAAAAAGTAGCATACGTCACCGGTGGTATGGGTGGCATCGGTACCGCCATTTGCCAGCGTCTGCACAAAGACGGTTTTACGGTTATTGCTGGTTGCGGCCCTACCCGTGACCATGCCAAGTGGCTGGCCGAGCAAAAAGAACTCGGTTTCACTTTCTACGCTTCCGTGGGCAATGTGGGTGACTGGGATTCGACCGTAGAGGCTTTTGCCAAAGCCAAGGCCGAGCATGGCAGCATTGATGTGCTGGTCAACAACGCTGGTATCACCCGCGACCGCATGTTCCTGAAAATGACCCGTGAAGACTGGGATCAAGTGATTGAAACCAACCTGAACAGCATGTTTAACGTCACCAAGCAAGTGGTGGGCGACATGGTCGAAAAGGGCTGGGGCCGTATCATCAACATTTCGTCGGTCAACGGCGAAAAGGGCCAATCGGGCCAAACCAACTATTCGGCTGCCAAGGCCGGTATGCATGGCTTCTCGATGGCCTTGGCCCAAGAAATGGCCACTAAGGGCGTGACCGTTAACACCGTCAGCCCTGGCTACATCGGTACCGATATGGTCAATGCCATTCGTCCTGACGTGTTGGAAAAGATTGTGGCTACTGTGCCTGTCAAACGCTTGGGCAAACCCAGCGAGATCGCTTCGATCATTGCTTGGCTGGCTTCGGAAGAAGGCGGCTACGCTACTGGTGCCGAGTTCTCGGTCAACGGCGGCTTGCACATGAGCTGATTGGTCTTTAGGACTGGATCACAAAAAACCCCGCTTCATTTTGGCGGGGTTTTTTCATGGGCAACCCCAAACACGTACTTTAGAGACGGCTGGGAGCGCGCTTGCGGTCGCGTTCGTCTTCAGGCCAAGCTGCAAGGATAGTGAAGGAGTTCATGGTGGTTTGCTCTGCAAAAGTGTCTGTGATGCTCCTTCAACGCACGGCAATGTGGCCGCGTTGACAGCCAGTAACAAAAAAATTAGCCCGGAAAACCGGGCTTTTTCTTGGCTTTAGCTATGTGCTTCGATTTGTGCAGACAGTTCGAGCCAGCGTTCTTCTAGGCTACCGATTTCATCGTTGCAGCCTTTGAGCTTGCGGCCTACCTCGGCAATGTCTGCCGGGGCCAGAGGCTGGGTCATGCGCTGTTCTAGGTTACTGCGCTCCGTGCCCAGCGTAGCCATGCGCTGTTCTACCTGTTCTAGTTCGCGTTTGAACGGGCGCAACTTTTGTGCCAGTTGTTGGCGCAGTTGGGCTTCTTGCTTGCGCTGCTCACGCGGGTCGGTGGTTTTGGGGGTGTCAGCTTCGGCGCTGGTGAGCGCTGCTTTGGTGGCAGGGGCCTCCTCTTGCTTGGCCTCTTGCTTCGCTTCCTGTTTGGCCAGTTCGCGCTGGCGCTTGGCTTCATCGAGCAGGTAGCGCTGGTAATCGTCCAGATCACCATCGAACGGCCCGACGGCACCCCGGCCTACCATCCAGAACTCATCGCACACAGCGCGCAGCAAGGCACGGTCGTGGCTGACCAGCATGACGGTGCCTTCAAACTCGTTCAGCGCCATGGACAGTGCTTCACGGGTGGCTAAATCCAAGTGGTTGGTGGGCTCATCGAGCAGCAACAGGTTGGGGCGTTGCCAGACGATCATCGCCAGCACGAGGCGGGCTTTTTCGCCGCCGCTCATGCTGCCCACGCTTTGCTTAACCATGTCACCATTGAAGTTGAACGTGCCCAAGAAATTGCGCAAATCCTGCTCGCGGCTGGGTTCGCGGCTTTGTGGCCCCAGCTCTTTGGCCAAGCGGATCATGTGCTCTAGCGGGTTTTCGTGCGGGCGCAGCACGTCCAACTCTTGCTGGGCAAAATAGCCAATCGATAAGCCTTTGCCTTCGGTCACGGTACCGGCCAGTGGTGTCATGGTGCGGGCAATGGTTTTGACCAAGGTGGATTTACCTTGCCCGTTGGCACCCAAAATACCAATGCGCTGGCCTGCCAGTACGCTGCGGCTGACCTTGTGCAAGATGGCAGTTTCGCTGCCGTCTTCAGCGCGGTAGCCAAACGAGGCATCGGTAACTGCCAGCATCGGGTTGGGCAGGTTTTGCGGTTCTTTGAACTCAAAGGTAAAGTCGGCATCGGCCAGCACCGGAGCGATTTTTTCCATACGCTCCAGCGCCTTAACCCGGCTTTGCGCTTGCTTGGCCTTGCTGGCCTTGGCCTTGAAGCGGTCAATAAACTTTTGCAGGTGGGCGATTTTGTCTTGCTGCTTAGAAAAGCTGGCTTGTTGCAATTCGAGCTGTTGCGAGCGCAGTTCTTCAAACTTGCTGTAGTTGCCGCCGTAACGTGTGAGTTGGGCATTGTCGATGTGCATCGTGACATTCGTTACGGCATCGAGAAACTCGCGGTCGTGGCTGATGACGATCATCGTGCCTTCGTAGCGCTTGAGCCAGGCTTCGAGCCAGACCAGTGCATCTAAGTCCAAGTGGTTGGTGGGCTCATCAAGCAGCAACAGGTCAGAGGGGCACATCAGGGCGCGGGCCAGTTGCAGACGCATCCGCCAGCCGCCGGAGAAGCTGTTGACGGGGTTATTCAACTCTGACACCTTAAAACCCAAACCCAAAATCAGTGCTTGGGCGCGGGGCACCGCATCATGCACGCCTGCATCGTGCAGGTCGGTATAGGCATGGGCAATGGCCATGCCATCGCCAGATTCTTCAGCTTGGGTCAGTTGGGTTTGGGCATCGGCCAAACGGGTGTCTCCAGCAACGACAAAATCGGTGGCCGA
>JAIESZ010000067.1 GCA_019745615.1 Burkholderiaceae bacterium | reverse complement strand
AAGGGCAGGCTAAACCAGCTAGCGCTATACACCAATAAATCGCATTGTTGGCGCAACTGCCGCGCTACGATGTCCATCACGCTGACTTGGCCGCCGTGGCCGTTGAGCAGCAGCAATTTACGCACCCCAGCACGGGCCACGCATTGGCCGATTTCAGTCCATAGGGCCATCAAAGTGGTGGGCGACAGTGTCAGGGTACCGGCAAAGGCGGTGTGCTCGGTGCTGAGGCCGATATTTTGCGGTGGCAAGAACAGCACTGGCAGCTCGGCAGGCAGCTGCGCCAGTGCTGTATCCATCACCCCTTGCAGCAAGGTAGCGTCCACTGACAGGGGCAGGTGCGGCCCATGCTGTTCTATGGCGGCCACCGGTAGCACGGCTACGATTTGCTCGGCAGTGCCTGTAGCCTGAAGCTGGGCAAAGTCGTGCGTAGAGAGTTCAGCCCAAAAGCGCGAAGGCAAAGCAGGGGTAGAGGTGAAGGGGGCAGAGTGGCTCATGGGGGCGATTGTCGGCCCTCCGCTACTATGCGGCTCCCCGGATAGCGACTGGCACGGAACCAAAGCGGCCCATCCGGCTCCGACTGACCACCATGCTGCACCCATTTCTTTTTCGCTTTTTCTCTGTTGTGTTGTGGCTGGTAGCCAGTGCCTTTGGCACGGCGGCGCTGGCCCAAACCGGTTTCGCGGCTGCCACCAGCAGCATGGTCACAACTCCCCATGTGCGCGCCGAACTGATCGCCCAAGCCCCACAAGGCATCGCACCGGGCCAGCCGCTGTGGCTGGGATTGCAACTCACACACCAACCCGATTGGCACAGCTATTGGAAGAATCCGGGCGATTCGGGCCTGCCCACCGAGCTGCACTGGGAGTTGCCTGCTGGGCTAGAGGTGGGCGAAGTGGCTTGGCCGGTGCCGCACCCGATCCGGGTAGGCACGATGGTCAATTATGGTTATGAGGGGGAGGTATTGCTGGCGGTGCCCTTGCAGGTGACGCCGCTGTTCAAGCCGCCCCTGTTGGGCACGGGCAACGTGACGGTGCGGCTGCGCGCCAGTTGGTTGGTGTGCCGCGTGGAATGTATCCCCGAAGAAGGCCAGTTTGCCCTGAGCCTGCCGGTGCAAGGTTCCACAGCGTTACACAGTACCGCCTTTGCCCAGCAATTGGCGGCCCAGCCAGTGGCCTTGGCGGGAGAGGCCAGCGCCCAAATCGACGGTGAACATCTGCAAGTGCGTGTGGCGGGCCTGCCTGCCTCGGTGCAAGGGCAAACCTTGTTGTTGTTGCCCGAAACCCCAGCCGTGTTGCAACATTTTGCACAGGCCGATCAGGGCTGGACACAAACTTGGGATGGTGCAGTCTGGACTGCGCGCTTGCCCTTGTCCCCAGACCGGGGGGGCAATATCAGCCAGTTGCCTTTGCTTTTGGTGCCTGCTGGGACGGGTCAGGGCGCTGGCCCAGTGGCAGGCACCGCTTGGCACACTGTGGCCTCAGTAGAGGGGCAGTGGATGCCTGCGGCGCGTGCAGAGGTTTCGCCCGCTTTGGCAGCTGCATTGGCCGCGAATCAAGCTGCCCAGCAAGCAGCGCCAGCACCGGTGCCCCCGCCATCCGTCAAAACTTGGTTGTTGGCTTTGCTCGGCGGTCTGGTGGGGGGGCTGTTGCTCAATTTGATGCCCTGTGTGTTTCCGATTTTGGCGCTGAAGGTGGTGGGTTTTGCGCGCCACGGTCAGGCACGGCGGGCACAGCGGTTGGGGGGGCTGGCCTATACCGCTGGGGTGGTGTTGTCATTCTTGGCTTTGGGCGGGCTGCTGCTGGCGCTGCGTGCCGCTGGAGAGCAACTGGGCTGGGGCTTTCAACTGCAATCGCCTGGGGTGGTGGCCGCTTTGGCGGCCTTGTTTACCCTGATTGGTTTAAATTTGGCCGGGCTGTTTGAGTTTAGCCAGTTTGTGCCCTCTGGCTTGGCCAGTATGCAGGCGCGCCATCCGGTGGCTGATGCCTTTTTGTCTGGGGTGCTGGCGGTGGCCGTGGCCTCGCCTTGTACGGCTCCGTTCATGGGGGCCTCGCTGGGGTTGGCGGTGGCCTTGCCCACCTTGCAAGCGTTGGCGGTGTTTGCAGCACTGGGGCTGGGCATGGCCTTGCCTTATCTGCTGGCCGCTTGGCTGCCGGGGGTGGCGCGTTGCCTGCCCCGCCCCGGCGCGTGGATGCAGACTTTCCGGCAGGCGCTGGCCTTTCCGATGTTTGCCACCGTGGTTTGGCTAGTGTGGGTGCTGGGCCAACAAAGCGGTATGGATGGCGCTGGTGCCCTGCTGGCGCTGCTGGTGGCCTTGGCAGCGCTGGTGTGGGCATGGACTTTACCGGGGCGCAGCCGTTGGTGGCTGGTGGCGTTGGCCTTGCTGGGCAATGGCTGGCTATTAGCGGTGGTGGGGCCTTATGTCATTCAGCCAGCGCCTGCCCATTCCAGTGGAGAGGGCATCGCGGCGGCTGGCAGCGTTGGCGAGCAGCGCTGGCAGCCTTGGTCAGCGCAGCGCGTGGCTGAACTGAGCGCCGCTGGTCAGCCAGTGTTTGTGGACTTTACAGCGGCTTGGTGCGTGACCTGTCAGTACAACAAGCGTACTACGCTGGCCAATACCTCGTTGCTGGCTGATTTTGCTGCGCACAAAGTCACCTTGTTGCGTGCAGATTGGACGCTGCGTGACCCAGCCATTACCGCTGCTTTGGCCCAATTGGGCCGCAATGGCGTGCCGGTGTATGTGCTCTACGCGCAGGGCCGTGCGCCCGTGGTGCTGACGGAAATCTTGAGCGTGCAGGAAGTGCGCGCCGCCTTGGCAGCACTGTGAACTTCAACGTGCACGCAGCCTACGCACCCAAAAATCACCCGCAAACTGCACCAGACTGACCAAGGCGATCAGCACCACAATTACCGCCAGCATCACGGTGGTGTCAAAGCGCTGGTAGCCATAGCGAATGGCTAAATCACCCAAGCCCCCAGCCCCCACGGCACCAGCCATGGCCGAGGCACCAATCATCGACACCAAGGTGATGGTAAAGCCCCCAATAATGCCCGGCAGTGCTTCGGGCAACAACACATGACGAACGATGTGCCAGCGGCGGCAGCCCATCGCTTGTGCCGCCTCGATCAGGCCAGACTCCACTTCGCGCAAACTGACCTCCGCGATGCGTGCAAAAAACGGCGTGGCGCTGATAGACAACGGCACCACCGCCGCCCAAATGCCAATCGTCGTACCCGTGATGAGGCGAGTTAGCGGGATCAGCGCCACCAGCAGCACGATAAAGGGCGTTGCCCGAAAAGCGTTAACGATACTGCCTGCAATCTTATGAAAGCGAGGCGCTTCCAACACCCCACCCGGCGAGGTGAGCACCAACAACACCGCCAGCGGAATACCCGCCAGCAATGCAATCAGGCCCGAAGCACCCACCATAATCAGGGTGTCTAGCAGGGCTTCCCAGAGGCG
>JAIESZ010000132.1 GCA_019745615.1 Burkholderiaceae bacterium | reverse complement strand
TGCTTGAAGCACTGGATGCCTCGGTATCGGTGGCACCGCTGGGCAGCCACGAGTTGCTCTTTGCCAACAAACTGTACCGGCAATGGTTTGGTTCGCAAACTGCTGGCCACCTGCAACTGGTAGCCCAAGCGGGGGTCTTGCCTGCCTCCAGCGCCAGCAGCGCGGAGGATGAAGATGGCCTGATGGGCTTGCCCACCGATTCCGTCACCAGCGCCCACACTGAAAATGCCGAAATCTACCTGCCCGATTTGGGTAAGTGGCTAGAGGTGCGCTCGCGCTACTTGAGTTGGGTGGATGGCCGACTGGCGCAGATGGTGATTGCCACCGACATTACCCCCCGGCGCTTGGCCGAAGAGCAAGCGGCACGCCAAACGGAACGGGCGCAATCGGTCAGCCGCCTGATTACGATGGGCGAGATGGCCTCCAGCGTGGCCCACGAGCTCAACCAACCCCTGACCGCCATCAACAACTACTGCAACGGCTGCATTTCGCGCTTGCGCAACGGCCAGCTCAGTGAGGAAGCGCTGCTCACGGCATTAGAGAAAACCGCGCACCAAGCCCAGCGTGCGGGCCAGATCATCCAGCGTATCCGTGCCTTTGTGAAAAAAAGCGAACCCAACCGCCAACTGGCCGATGTGGCAAAAATGGTGGCCGAAGCTGTGGAGCTGGCCGACATCGAACTGCGCCGCCACAACGTGCGCCTGACGCACCACGTGGCCGCTCGCCTGCCGCCGGTGATGGCCGATGCCATTTTGATCGAGCAGGTGCTGATTAACTTGATGAAAAATAGCGCCGAATCCATCGCCCAAGCCGACCGGCCCCCTTCGGGGCGCAGTGTGGAGTTGCGCGTGGTGCCCAAAACCATCGAGGGCCAAGCGGTGGTGGAGTTTGCCGTGCAAGATACCGGCCAAGGCTTGGCCGAAGAAACCCGCGAGCGGCTGTTTGAAGCCTTTTTCTCTACCAAGCAAGAAGGTATGGGCATGGGCTTGAACCTGTGCCGCAGCATTGTCGAGTCTCACCAAGGCCGGATGCAGGCGCAGAACCTCTACAATGGTTCAGAGGTCACGGGTTGCCTGTTTTCGTTCTGGCTGCCACTGGCTGTACCTCTTAGTGACACTACAAACACCGTAGCAAACACACACCCAACAAAACAATGATGACAGGTGGTTGATTCCGAAAAAAGCGCTGGTCTTATGTAGTCGATGGTGGTAAAAAACAGTGCCCTATTCGGGCACAACCAACCTCCACCACAAAGCTGCTGAACAGATTAGATGAGTTGGGTTTAAATGCAGACATCGGCTCTTCAAGCACGTCGGTCACAGAAGCCACTTTACAGCGCTGGCGTGTTGTTGATGGCTTTGGCCCTCATCGGGTCTTGGCTGGTGGCTGACTTTTTGCAAGAGCGAGATCGCATCATTGCCGAGTCTTCAAGACTGGCCGTGCAAAAAAGCCAACTCATGGGGCGCTCCTTTGGCGACACCTTTTTGGCCACCGACTATGTGCTGCGCGATGTGCTGGGCCGAACCGACTTAGCCAAAGATTTGGTTTACCCCCATCCCGATGCCAGCACCCCTAGCCGTCTTGATGCACTGCTCCAAGAAAAAGTCGTCACCGTCAGGGGTCTCAGCGATCTGGTGCTGCTCAATGGCGACTGCATTTTTGTGGCGGTTGCCATGTATCGCTTTCGAGGCACCAAAAGCCGACAAAACTTTTGTGCGGCAACCCGCGTCGATCCAGGGCAAAGCCTGCGCATTCAATACATGCCGCAGGATCAATCCCTTTCTAGCCGCCCAGTGGTGCTGATGTCACGCATGGTGGGCTCTCCAGAGGGCAAGCTGCTGGGGGCTGCAATGGCGGTGATCGATTTGGAGTATGCCCAGCAATGGATTGCCGCCTTGGAGGTCGATGAAAACGATGTCTTGACGATTGTCGATACCGAGGGCACGTTGTTGGCGCGCAATCCGCTCCAGCCCAAAGCGTTGGGGCGACGAACCTCTTTGCCACCAAGCCAGCCCAGTTTTGCCGAGATTAGCGAGGCGCTTACTTTCATTGCTTTATCGCCTATTGATGGGCGTGAACGTCTCTTTGGCATGAGCAGGCTAGAGGGTTTTCCGTTTGTAGCCATCGTCGGGCTTGACAAAACGCACGTGCTGGCAGGCTGGCAACGGCGTGCATGGCAGTTTACTGGCGGATTTTTGGTGCTCGCTATCTGCTGCGTAGTGGCTTTGCGCGCCCACCTCGCGGCGGTGCGCCAAGCAGAGGCTATGCGCGTACTGGCCACCACCGATGTGCTGACCGGCATTGCCAATCGCAGACACCTGATTGATATTGGCAATCGCGATTTTGTGTGTGCCAGCCACGATGGCCGCCCACTCTCGGTGCTGATGCTCGATATTGACAAATTTAAATCCATCAACGACCGCTGGGGCCATCCTACCGGCGACCGCGTCATCCAAACGATGGCCCAACTCATCACTACTGCCATGCGCGGCCAAGATACTGGTGGCCGCCTGGGAGGCGAGGAGTTTGCGTTGATTCTCCCCAACACAGACGCGGCCCATGCGTTGACCATCGCCGAGCAACTGCGCAAGTCGATTGCAGCGGCTGAGGTGCTGCACAGCAACGATGCTGCCGGGATGGTCAAATTTACGGCAAGCATTGGCATTGCGTCGTTGATGCAGGGCGATAGTTCGTTCGATGCCATGCTACAACGCGCCGACAGAGCCCTTTATCAGGCGAAAGAAAATGGACGCAACTGTGTAGTAGCGGCTGATGATCTTATGCCGGGCAGCAAAACTATGCAGTCCAATGCCCTCTAGGGCAGACAAGGCAGAATGCAGGCACAGAACCTCTACAATGGTTCAGAGGTCACGGGTTGCCTGTTTTCGTTTTGGCTGCCACTGGTTGTACCGCCCGCTAACACTACAAATACTGTAGCAAACGCACACACCCCAAGGACAATTGCATGAGTTTGATTCCGAAAAAAGGCACTGTTTACGTGGTCGATGACGATGAGGCCGTGCGCGACTCGCTGCAATGGCTGCTTGAAGGCAAAGATTACCGGGTACGTTGCTTTGATTCGGCGGAGTCGTTTTTGGCGCGCTACGATCAGCGCGAAATCGCCTGTTTGATTGTGGATGTGCGCATGGGTGGCATGACCGGCCTAGAACTGCAAGACCGGCTGCTAGAGCGCAAGTCGCCCCTGCCCATTGTTTTCATCACCGGCCACGGCGATGTACCAATGGCCGTCAACACCATGAAAAAGGGCGCGCTGGACTTTATCCAAAAGCCCTTCAAAGAAGACGAGCTGGTGCATCTGGTCGAGCGCATGCTAGAGCACGCCCGCGAAGCCTTTACCGATCAGCAGCAAGCCGCCACCCGCGAAGCCTTGATGTCCAAGCTCACCAGCCGCGAAAGCCAAGTGCTAGAGCGCATCGTGGCGGGCCGCCT
>JAIESZ010000028.1 GCA_019745615.1 Burkholderiaceae bacterium | reverse complement strand
GCCGCGCTGGCACCACTTCTGCCCCGGCCTTGTGCCGGGTTTTTTTGTGGGCGCTATTGCACCCGCGCCCGGATTTCGGGCAACGCCTTTTGCAGGTAGTAGACCATCGACCACACCGTGAGCACGGCAGAAATCCAGATCAGCCAAGTGCCCCAAACGCCGGTATCGACCAGCCCGAACAACTGCCCGTCGTAGAGCAAAAACGGAATCGCCACCATCTGCACTGTGGTCTTGACCTTGCCCAGCATATGCACGGCCACACTTTTGCTGGCCCCAATTTGGGCCATCCATTCGCGCAAAGCGGAGATGGCAATCTCGCGGCCAATGATGATGAGCGCCACAAACACATCGGCGCGCTGCAAATGCACTAGCACCAGCAAAGAGGCGCAAACCAAAAACTTATCGGCCACCGGGTCGAGAAACGCGCCAAAAGAAGAAGTTTGGTTGAGCTTGCGCGCCAAATAACCATCGAGCCAGTCGGTAGCCGCAAACAACACAAACATCACCGTAGCGAGCCAATTGCGCGTGCCCAAGTCCAGCGGCGCATAAAACACCCCGACGATCAAGGGTATCGCGACAATGCGCGTCCAAGTCATGAGGGTGGGGATAGTCCAAAACATGGCCGCGATTGTGGCACGCCGGGACATTACCCCTTGAGCGATTAGCGCAGGGCTTGGTAAATCGTTTCCGCCAAGGCGGGCGAAATGCCTTCCACGGTCGACAAATCCTGCACGCTGGCCGCTGCCACGCCGCGCACACCCCCAAAACGCTGCAACAGTCGGGCGCGCTTTTTCGGGCCAATACCGGCAATATCTTCGAGCCGACTGCCGCCAGTACGCACCTTGGCCCGCGCTGCACGCATCCCAGTAATAGCAAAACGGTGTGCCTCGTCACGAATCTGCGCCACCAGCATCAGCGCCGCAGAATCTGCGGCCAGCGCCAGCTTGGGGCGGCCATCGGCAAACACCAACTCTTCTAGCCCGACCTTGCGGCCCTCGCCTTTTTCTACGCCAACGATGCGTGACACGTCCAACCCCAGCGCCTCAAATACGGCCTGTGCCACCTTGACTTGCCCCAGCCCACCATCGACCAGCACCAGATCGGGCAAACGCACTGGTGCCGGTGCCATGTCGGCACCACCGGCCTCGCGCTGGGCCTCGGCTACTTTGCTGTAGCGGCGCAGCAGCACTTGGCGCATAGCGGCGTAGTCATCACCACCAGTAATGCCCTCAATTTTGTAACGGCGGTATTGAGCGGGCTGCATCTGGTGCCCCTGAAACACCACGCACGAGGCTTGGGTGGCCTCGCCCGCTGTGTGGGAGATGTCAAAGCACTCGATGCGCAACTGCGCCATATCGGCCAGCGGCAAATCCAGCACTTGGGCCAAGGCGCTGGTGCGTGCCTGCTGTGAGCCTTCTTCGGCCAGCAGGCGGGCCAATTGCAGCTCGGCATTGTGTTGCGCCATCTCTAGCCATGTGCGGCGCAGGGCACGCGGCTGGTGTACGGCATGGATACGCTGGCCGCTTTGCTCAGAGAGCAATTGCAGCAACGGGGCCGCTACCGGCAGCGGCAACACCAACACCGGCGGCACCGGTACACCCAGATAATGCTGTGCCATAAAGGCGTGCAGCACTTGGGATGCAATGCCCGCATCCTCCGCCTGCTCCTCTTCGGGCAGCGCCAGCGCCGTCGCATCTTGTAACTGTACTGGAAAATAAGCCCGATCACCCAAATGGCGGCCACCGCGCACCATCGCCAGATTGACGCAAGCGCGCCCACCCTGCACCCGTACCGCCAAAATATCCACATCCCTATCGTCTGCGGTAGAAACCGACTGCTGCTGCAACACCTGTGACAGGGCGGCAATTTGATTGCGCAGTTCTGCCGCCAGCTCAAACTCCAGCCGCTCGGCGTGCGCCATCATGCGTTGTTGCAATTGCGCCAGCACGGTATCGGCTTCGCCACGCAGCAGGGCTTGGGCATGGGCAACTTCTTGGGCGTAATCTTCGGGGGAAATTTTGCCCACGCACGGGCCACTGCAACGCCGAATTTGGAACAGCAAACAAGGTCGGGAGCGGTGGTTAAACACCGTGTCTTCGCAGGTGCGCAGCCGAAACACCTTTTGCAGCAGCTCGATAGTTTCTTTGACTGCCCAAGCGCTGGGGTAGGGGCCAAAGTAGCGGTGTTGGTTGTTCACTGCCCCCCGGTAGTAGGCCAGCCGGGCAAACTGCTGCCACGGTGCTGGCCCTTCGCCATCTTTGCCAGCCACGCCTGTCAATTGCAGGTAGGGGTAGCTCTTGTCATCGCGAAACAAAATGTTGTAGCGCGGCTGCAAGGTTTTGATGAGATTGTTTTCCAGCAGCAGGGCCTCGGCCTCAGAGCGCACCACGGTGGTCTCTAGCCGGGCAATTTTGCCCACCATGTGGCCGATGCGCGTGCCATCGAGATTTTTCTGAAAATAACTGCTAACCCGGCGCTTGAGATGCAGCGCCTTGCCCACATAAAGCAGCGCCCCTTGGGCATCAAAATAACGGTAAACGCCCGGCAAGGCGGGCAGGGCTGCTACCTGCGCCAGCAACTCGGCAGAATGCACTGCAACAACAACATCATCAGACATGGCCGCTATTGTGGCGTGCACCAGCAGACACTGTGTGATGTTCTGGGCATAGGCTTATACCTGCAAGCCTTTATAGGCACCGCTACAGTGCAAGGCTTTCACGATATTGCTGGAGCGTTTTTTATGCCTTTGTCTGATCTGCCCACCGCCCTGTCTGTACGCTATGGTGCCCACGCACCGCAGTTGTCCGTACCCGCTACCGCTTTGCCGGTGCTGGAGCAGATTTTGAACCACCGCTCGGTGCGCCATTTTTTGCCCGATGCCCTGCCCGAAGGCACGCTAGAGACGCTGGTGGCCGCTGCGCAATCGGCAGCCACGTCCTCCAACCTGCAAGCTTGGAGCGTGGTGGCCGTCGAGGCCCCCGAACGCCGCGCCCAACTGGCCGAACTGGTGGGCCAGCAAAAACATGTGCGCCAAGCACCCTTATTTTTGGCTTGGCTGGCCGATGTCTCGCGCATTGAGCGCCTCGCCCAATACCAACAGCAGCGCGCCGAGGGCGTACAGTACCTCGATACCACCCTGCTCGCCGTCATGGATGCCACACTGGCAGCACAAAACGCCGTGCTGGCCGCAGAAGCACTGGGTTTGGGCACGGTGTATATCGGTGGCTTGCGCAACCAGCCCGAAGCCGTGGCCGAGCTGCTGGGCACGCCTGCGGGGGTGTTTCCGATATTTGGTCTGGTCGTGGGCCGTCCCGACCCAGCGGCCCGCCCAGCGGCCATCAAGCCCCGGCTGGCACAAAACGCCGTGCTGCACCGCGAACGCTACCAAGTAGCGCAAAACCTAGAAGATGAAATTGGCGACTTTGACCAGCGCCTCGGTGCCTT
>JAIESZ010000226.1 GCA_019745615.1 Burkholderiaceae bacterium | reverse complement strand
CTCAAAACGCTCGGTCACTTCGGGGCGCTGGTCATTGGCGCGGGCCAGCGGGCTGATCTCGGTCGGGTGCTCCATGATGAAGGTGGGCTGCCAGAGCTTGTCTTCTACCGTTTCTTCAAAATACAGCACTTGCAAGCCTGCCAACGTGCGCTGCGACAGACGATTCTTGGCCTCGTTCATGCCCAGCTTTTGCAGGGCGGCGATCAACCAAGCGGCATCATCTACATTGTCACCGGCTTCGGTGTGCGCCAAAATGGCTTCGCGGATGGTCAGGCGTTGGAAGGGCTGGCTCAAGTCCACACTGCGGTCTTGGTACGACAGCTCCAAAGAGCCAACGGCTTTCATGGCCGCGTCGCGCACCAGTGCTTCGGTAAAGTCCATCAGATCGCGGTAGTTCCAATAGGCGGCATAGAACTCCATCATCGTGAATTCAGGGTTGTGGCGTACCGAAATCCCTTCGTTGCGGAAGTTGCGGTTGATCTCGAACACGCGCTCAAAACCGCCCACCAGCAAGCGCTTGAGGTACAACTCTGGCGCAATGCGCAGGTACATCTCTTGTTCTAGCGCGTTGTGGTGCGTGACAAAGGGTTTGGCATTGGCACCACCGGGAATCGGGTGCAGCATCGGGGTTTCTACTTCCAGAAAGTCGTGTTGCACCATGAAGTCACGGATGCCACTGACAGCCTTGCTGCGGGCAATAAAGCGGCGGCGGGCCGATTCATCGGTCATCAAATCGACATAGCGCTGGCGGTATTTGACTTCTTGGTCGTGGATGCCGTGGAACTTGTCCGGCATCGGGCGCAAGCTCTTGGTGAGCAAGCGCAGTTGCGTCACTTTGATGGATAGCTCGCCGGTCTTGGTTTTCATTAGCGTGCCTTCGGCACCGACAATATCGCCCAAGTCCCAGTGCTTGAAAGCGGCATAGAGCTCTTCACCCAGCGCATCGCGTGTGACATACAACTGCACCCGGCCTCCGGTACTGCCCAAGGAGCCATCTTGCACGGTGGCAAAGCTGGCCTTGCCCATCACGCGCTTGAGCATCATGCGCCCGGCTACCGAGACGGTGACGGGCTGGGTTTCCAATGCCTCGGCGCTGGTGCCTGCGTACTCTTGCTGCAAGTGGGCAGCATGGTGGGCGGGCTTGAAGTCGTTGGGAAAGGCTACGCCTGCGCCATCCTGCACGGATTCGCGCAAGGCGCGCAGTTTTTCGCGGCGCTCGGCCATGAGTTGGTTTTCGTCTTGGGAAGGAGAGGCGTGGAGATGGTCAGACATAGGTGCCGTCGCTGCGGGACGTAAAAATGGGGCTGTTGACAGCCAAACGGTCGATTTTATGGGTTCAGGCAAAGACCGGCTGCTGAACCACCTTCAGGTGTCCACCTGTGCGGCCTGCTATGGGCAAAAAAGTTATCGTTATCATCCCGTGTACACACCGCGCTCAAGGATTTGCCACTCCATGCTTTACCAAATTGCCTCTTTTCTGCTTGATGTGGCCGCTGGCCTGCTCTGTGGTGCCTGCCTGTTGCGCCTGTATATGCAGTGGCAGCGCGTGCCGTTTGGCAATCCGGTTGGGCAAATGGTGTTTGCCCTGAGCGATTGGCTGATTTTGCCGCTGCGCAAAGTCATTCCGCCGCTGGGTCGCATCGACACAGCCAGCCTGCTGGCTGCTGCGCTGGTGGAGTTGTTGCAATACCTGTTGCTCTGGTTGCTGCTAGGCGCGGGCACCGGACTGCTCTGGCTGCCTTGGCTGGCGCTGTGCGGCTTGGTGCGGGTGGCACTGACCGGCATGACCGGGATCATCATCGTCCATGCGGTGCTGTCCTGGGTGCAAACGCGTTCCGTGCTGGCCGATGTCATTGATCGACTGAGTGAACCACTGCTGCGGCCTATACGCCGCATCATCCCTTTGGTGGGTGGCGTGGATTTTGCATCACTGGTGCTGTTGGTGCTGCTGCAAGTGGCGGTGATGGTGCTGGGGTACGTACAGGCCAGTGTGTTGCATTGAAGGATGGGGTGTTGCCATCCACTGAAATTCAACTGCCACTGTGCGGGGGGGTACAACAGTTCATGAGAAACATAGACACACAGGACATCTCTGCTACTGGCTATCGGTGAGCTACCCGCCCAGCACCAGTATTAGAGGAGTGAATTTGTAGGGCCTGATTTACTCTAATAATTTGCCACCACCAAAAATATTGCTCAGGAAAATTCGTGAACACTGTCAAATACAAAATTTGGATTCAACTCCTGGGCACTATTGGCGCAGCGCTGCTGGTGGTTTGGACTGGCGTGATCTTCTGGCAAGGCCATGTCACACGGCAGGCGGCGCTGGATCAGGCGATTGATTTTTCCAGCACCATGCACGATGCCACTATGGCTGGACTCACTGGGATGATGGTGACTGGCACCGTGGCCCAGCGCGATGTGTTTCTGGATCAGATGAAAAGTCTGGCTTCTATTCGTGACGTGCGCGTCTTGCGTGGTGATGCCGTCATCAAGGCCTTTGGGGTAGGCACCGAAAAAGATGACTCCAAACCTGACGCACTGGAGCAACAGGTGTTGCAATCGGGCCAAGCAGTATGGCTGGTTGAATCAAGCGACAGTGGTGGTGAGTACCTGCGGTCTGTGCGGCCCGCGCTGGCATTGAAGAATTCTCTGGGCAAAGATTGCACTATGTGCCACCAAGTGCCTGAGGGCTCTGTGCTGGGGGTGGTGAGCATGAAGGTATCTTTGGACAAGGTCAATGCCAGTCTGGCCGACCAGCAGCTCAAGTCCATACTGATGGCACTGGTCACCTGCATTCCGATACTGATGTTGATTTATCCGTTCATCCGCCGGGTGGTGACACAGCCATTGGAGTATTGCATCATGGTGGCCAAAGGCATTGCCTCCGGCGACCTGACCCAACAGGTTCAAGTGGGTTCGCACAACGAAATGGGCCAATTGCAACAAGCGCTCAAGGAGATGAACGCCAGTCTGGAGAAAGTGGTACGCCAAGTGAGGGTGGGTACCGACACCATCTTTAGCGCCTCCAGTGACATTGCCAGCGGCAATCTTGACCTGTCCAACCGCACCGAACTACAGGCCAAGATGCTAGAAGCCACGGCTGCCTCTATGGCAGAGGTCACTGCCGCAGCCAACCAGAATGCAGACCATGCACGCCGGGCCAATCAGCTCGCACAGTCGGCCTCTGACGTGGCCGTGCGCGGTGGTACCGTGGTGGCTGGGGTGATTGACACGATGGCATCGATCAATGCCTCTAGCAAGCGCATTGTGGACATCATTGCTGTGATTGATGGCATTACGTTCCAGACCAATATTCTGGCCCTCAACGCCGCCGTAGAGGCCGCACGGGCCGGTGAACAGGGCCGTGGCTTTGCCGTGGTGGCCGCCGAAGTGCGCAACTTGGCCAAGCGCTCGGCCAATGCGGC
>JAIESZ010000176.1 GCA_019745615.1 Burkholderiaceae bacterium | reverse complement strand
CACCGTGCAGACACTGCACTCACACCCCCAAGAGAGATACCTATGCAGACATGGAAAATCAGCCAGCGCCTGATGGCGGGCTTTGGTTTGGTCATCATGGTATTGATGGGCATGTCGATCTACAGCGTGTATATCGCGCGTGGTATCGACGCTGCCTTGAGCGCCAATGCCAGCCAGAACGCCATCATCCAACGCGCCGCCATTAACTTTCGTGGCTCCGCGCACGACCGCGCCATTGCCCTGCGCGACGTGGTAGTGGCCCCCAACGAAGCAGCGCGCCAAAAAGAGCTGCAAACGATTGAGCAATTGGCCAGTTTTTATGCCACTTCCGGCAAGCAGCTGGAAACCGTGCTCAAAACGGAAGCCGCCATCCCCCCAGAGGTGGCGCGCATGCTGCAAGCCATCAAAGACATTGAGGCGCGCACCGTAGCCACATCAAGCAAAGTCGTGCAATTGGTGCAGGCCGGTGACAGGGCTGGGGCCGAAACACTGCTTTGGGCCGAGGCCAAGCCACAATACACACAATGGTTGGCGGCCATCAACCAACTGATCGACTTTGAAGAAAAGCGCATCCTCCAAAACAGCCAGTTTGCCAACCAAGAGGCAGCGCAGTTCACAGGCGTCATGCTGGGCATCACCCTGCTGGCAGTACTAATTAGCATCATCGCTACCACCACGGTATCACGCAGCATTAACCGCGAGCTGGGCGCTGAACCCAGCGAAGTACGCGCAGTGGTGCAGGCCATGCAGCACGGTGATTTGACGGTGGCGGTGCCCGTGCGCCCCGGCGATAGCAGCAGTGTGATGGCCGCCGTGCGTGACATGCAGCAGCGCTTTCACACCTTGGTGGCAGCCGTGCGCGACAACATCCAGCAGCTGCGCGCTACCAGCGCTGACATTGCCAGCGGCAACCAAAACTTAGGCATGCGCACCGAACAAACCGCCTCCAGCCTAGAGACCACCGCGCGCAGTATGGATCAACTCACCACTACGGTGCGCCAAAGTGCCGACTCGGCCCAACAGGCCAACACCTTGGCCAGTACGGCGGTCAGCTCGGCCAGCCGGGGCGGTGAAGTCATGGAGCATGTGGTGCAAACCATGCAAGAAATCCACCACAGCAGCCAAAAAATTGGCGACATCATCGGTGTGATTGATGGGATTGCCTTTCAAACCAACATTTTGGCGCTCAATGCAGCGGTCGAGGCAGCGCGCGCAGGAGAGCAGGGGCGTGGCTTTGCCGTGGTGGCCACGGAGGTACGCAGTTTGGCAGGGCGCAGCGCGGCGGCGGCCAAAGAGATCAAGCAGTTGATCCAAGCCAGCGTCGAAAAGGTTGATTCAGGCACGCAATTGGTCGGTGATGCAGGCACGGCGATGGGCGAAATCGTACAAGGCGTGCAGCGCGTCAGCGGCATGATGGGCGAGATCAGCGCCGCAGCGGTAGAGCAGCGCGACGGCATCTCACAGGTCAATGTGGCTGTGAGCCAATTGGATCAAATGACGCAGCAAAATGCAGCCTTGGTCGAGCAAAGCTCCGTGGCCGCAGACAACCTAGAAACCCAAGCCCAGCAACTGGCCAATCTGGTAGCTGTGTTCAAGGTAGATGCTGCTGTGCGCTCCAACGCCCTGCGCCTGCTCGCTTAAACGTCTGAATGCCCGCCCGCGCTCACAGCGGGGGGGCCATCAGCCGCCCCGGTATGCATTGGCCCAAATAGTCTAAAAAACTGCGCACTGCTGGGGCCAAGCCCCGACGCGACGGAAACACCGCATGAACAATGCCGGGCGTAGGTGCCCATTGCGGCAACACCTGCACCAAACGGCCAGCGCGTATCTCCTCTTGGCACATATAGTCGGGCAGCCAGCAAATGCCCGTGCCTGCCAAAGCGGCAAATTTGAGGGTGAGCAAATCATCGGCTACATAGCGCGGATGGTGGTGCAGCACCTGCTCAACACCATCGGGGCCACTCAAATGCCAAGTAGCCCGGCCATCAGGGGCGGACATGGCCACACTGTCCATGCCTGCCAAATCAGCCAGCGTAGCGGGCGTGCCTTGGCGTTGCAACAAAGCCGGACTAGCCACCAATACCTGACGGGCTATATCCAAGCGCTTAACGACCAAACTGCCGCTGTCTTCAAGCGAAGAGCGCACGCGCAAGGCGACATCTATGCCCTCCTCGACCAAATGCACCGCCCGATTGGTGACTTGCATCTCCACCCGCACCAGCGGATGGCGGGCCAAAAATGCGGGCATCAGCTCACCCAGCACGGTTTGCGCCAACGTGACGGGGCAACTGACGCGGATGGTGCCACACGGCACCGCCTGCACTTGGCTGACGACATCTTGGGCCGCTTGGGCCGCTTCGCGCAGCGCTTGGCAATGGCGCAAATAGGCTTCGCCCACCGCCGTCAATGAGAGCTGGCGCGTGGTGCGCTGCAACAAGCGCACGCCCAACTGGGCTTCTAACCCAGCCACACGGCGCGATAGGCGCGACTTAGGAACGCCCAAAGCCCGCCCGGCAGCGGCAAAGCCACCGCGCTCCACCACCTCGGCAAAGTACAGCATATCGTTGAGGTCTTGCATCATCTGGTTCACTGTTCTAAAAATAGGACGAATTGAGCTAATTTTGCCTACTTATCTAACCATGAGAACGCCTGCACAATCAATCCATCGCCGCCACCGGTGGCTTATTTGCCCAAAGACATACCATGCAACTGCTGCACATTGACTCCGCCATCACCGGCACTGGTTCTGTTTCGCGCCAACTGACGGCCCAGATCGTGGCCGCTTGGAAGGCCAGCCATGCTGACACCCAAGTCGATTATCTGGATCTGGTGGCCGATGCCCCCGGCCACTTCACGATGGACGCCATGGCCCCGCGCACAGGCCAGACCGATGGCCTGAGCGAGGTGCAACAGCGCGAAAACGCGGTGTCGGAGCGCTTGGTCAGCCAGTTTTTGGCCGCCGATGTGGTGGTGATCGGTGCCCCGTTGTATAACTTCAGCATCCCCAGCCAGCTCAAGGCATGGGTAGACCGCATTGCCCAGCCGGGCCGCACCTTCCGCTACACCGCCACAGGCCCAGAAGGGCTGGCAAAGGGCAAAACGGTGATCATCGCCTCCACCCGTGGTGGCATCTACTCTACCTCCGACGCTGGCCGCGCGATGGAGCACCAAGAAAGTTACCTGCAAACCGTGCTGGGCTTTTTTGGCGTGACTGATGTGCGTATCGTGCGCGCTGAAGGCGTAGCCATGGGTGATGACGCCAAGGCCCAAGCGCTGGCAAGCGCTGCCCGCGACATGGCTGCCGCCACCGCCTAAACTGCGGCGATTCGATTCCTCCTAGGTGCCGCGCTGGCACCACTTCTGCCCCGGCCTTGTGCCGGGTTTTTTTGTGGGCGCTATTGCACCCGCGCCCGGATTTC
>JAIESZ010000301.1 GCA_019745615.1 Burkholderiaceae bacterium | reverse complement strand
GGCATCAACGTTGCCGACATCCAAGACGTGATTTTGGTCGGCGGCATGAGCCGTATGCCCAAGGTGCAAGAGAAGGTTAAAGAGTTCTTTGGCCGCGAACCACGCAAAGACGTCAACCCCGACGAAGCCGTGGCCGTGGGTGCTGCCATCCAAGGCCAAGTGCTGTCGGGTGACCGCAAAGACGTGCTGCTGCTGGACGTGACTCCGTTGTCTTTGGGTATTGAGACCTTGGGCGGCGTGATGACCAAGATGATCAGCAAGAACACCACGATCCCAACCAAGTTTGCCCAAACCTTCTCTACGGCGGATGACAACCAGCCTGCCGTGACGATCAAGGTGTTCCAAGGCGAGCGTGAAATTGCTTCGGGCAACAAGCTGCTGGGTGAGTTCAACCTCGAAGGTATTCCGCCCTCGGCCCGTGGCGTGCCACAGATCGAAGTGTCGTTTGACATCGATGCCAACGGCATCTTGCATGTGGGTGCCAAAGACAAGGCCACCGGCAAAGAAAACAAAATCACCATCAAGGCCAACTCCGGTATTTCTGAAGAAGAAATCCAGCAAATGGTCAAAGATGCTGAACTCAACGCTGCTGAAGACCACCGCAAGCTGGAACTGGTGCAAGCACGCAACCAAGGTGAAGCCGCCGTCCACAGCGTTAACAAGAGCTTGGTCGAGCATGGCGACAAACTCGATGCCGCCGAAAAAGGCGCGATTGAGTCTGCCGTCAAAGCCTTGGAAGATGCGCTCAAGGGTGAAGACAAAGCCGCCATCGACGAAAAAACCACTGCCCTGATGGCCGCCAGCCAGAAACTGGGCGAAAAAATGTACGCCAATGAGCAAGCTGCACAGGCAGCGCAAGCAGCAGGTGCCGAGGCGGGTGCAGGTGGTGCCCACGGTGGACACAGTGGGCATGGTGCCCATGCTTCTTCGGCCAAGCCTGCTGATGACGACAACGTCGTGGATGCCGAGGTGAAGGAAGTCAAGAAGGGCTAAGGGTAGCGCTTGCGCTGACCCATACCGCCGCGCCAGGCTCCTACACCGGGGAGTCCGGCGCGGCGTTTCTGTTCCAACCGGGTACCTATTTATGTCGAAAAGAGACTTTTACGAAATCCTTGGGGTGGCAAAAACCGCCTCCGACGAAGAAATCAAAAAGGCGTATCGCAAGCTAGCGATGAAGCACCACCCGGACCGCAATCAGGGTGAGGCCAGTAAGGGCGCAGAAGAGAAATTCAAGGAGGTCAAAGAGGCCTACGAGATGCTCTCGGATGCACAAAAGCGCGCCGCTTACGACCAGCACGGCCATGCCGGGGTTGATCCCAATCGGGGCCACGGCGGTGCTGGTGCGGAGGGCTTTGGCGGTTTTGCCGAAGCCTTTGGCGATATTTTTGGCGACATGTTTAACCAAGGCGGTGGCCGTGGTGGCCGTGGTGCGGGTGGACGCCAAGTCTATCGGGGCAGCGATCTGAGCTATGCCATGGAGGTCTCGCTGGAAGAGGCAGCCCGTGGCAAGAATGCCGAAATCCGCATCCCTGCTTGGGAGAGCTGTGACACCTGCCACGGCAGCGGTGCCAAACCCGGCACCAGCCCCAAGACCTGCTCGACCTGTAGCGGTTCAGGGGTGGTGCAAATGCGCCAAGGCTTCTTCAGTGTGCAGCAAACCTGCCCACACTGCCGAGGCACGGGCAAGATCATTCCAGAGCCTTGCACTTCTTGCCACGGTCAGGGCAAGCTGAAAAAGCAAAAGACGCTGGAAGTCAAAATCCCTGCGGGTATCGACGATGGTATGCGTATCCGCAGCACCGGCAACGGTGAGCCGGGCACCAATGGCGGCCCACCGGGCGATTTGTACATCGAGATTCGCCTCAAAAAGCACGACATCTTTGAGCGTGACGGCGACGATCTGCATTGCCAAGTGCCCGTCAGCTTTATCACCGCCGCCTTGGGTGGTGAGATTGAGGTGCCGACGTTGGCAGGCAAAGCAGCGATTGACATCCCAGAGGGTACCCAAGCTGGCAAGCAGTTCCGCCTGCGGGGCAAGGGTATCAAGGGGGTGCGCTCTAGCTACCCCGGCGATCTGTATTGCCATATTGCGGTAGAAACGCCTGTCAAGCTGACTGAGCACCAGCGCAAGCTGCTGCGTGAGCTGGAAGAGTCTTTGCAAAAGGGCGGTGCGCGCCACTCCCCCAGCGGTGAGAGCTGGACGGACAAACTCAAGAGTTTTTTTAGCTGATCTGTGACCTTAACGTGCTAACGACAACCGCCTGTGGCTTGGCCCAGGCGGTTCTTTCATTGCCATTGGGCTGGCCCGGCCTAAAATCACCCTCCCCCTGAACGCAAAGAGACCACCATGGGACGCACCCTGTACGACAAGATCTGGGACGAGCACGTCGTCCATACCGAAGAAGACGGCACCGCTGTTCTCTATATCGACCGCCATCTGGTACATGAAGTGACCAGCCCACAGGCTTTTGAGGGCCTACGCCAAGCCGGGCGCAAAGTTTGGCGCGTGAGCTCCATTGTGGCCACTGCCGACCACAACACCCCCACCACTGGCTGGGAGCTGGGCTACGACGGCATTACCGATCCGATCAGCAAAGAACAGATCACCACGCTGAATGCCAACATTGCCGAATCCGGCGCGGCGGCTTTCTTTCCGTTCATGCACCAGCGCCAAGGCATCGTCCACGTCATTGGCCCTGAAAACGGCGCTACCCTGCCCGGCATGACGGTGGTGTGCGGCGATTCGCACACCTCCACCCACGGTGCCTTTGGCGCGCTGGCGCACGGCATTGGCACCAGTGAAGTCGAGCACGTCATGGCTACGCAAACCCTGCTGGCCAAAAAAGCCAAAAACATGCTGGTGCAGGTGGATGGCCAACTTGCCAAGGGTGTGACTCCCAAAGACGTGGTGCTGGCGATCATCGGCAAAATCGGTACCGCTGGTGGCACTGGCTATACGATTGAATTTGCCGGTTCGGTGTTCCGCGCCATGAGCATCGAAGGCCGCATGACGGTGTGTAACATGGCGATTGAGGCCGGTGCGCGCGCCGGGCTGGTAGCCGTGGACGACAAAACCATCGACTACGTCAAAGGCCGCCCCCTGTCGCCCACCGGCGTGGAATGGGATCAGGCCGTGGCCTACTGGAAGACTTTGCACTCCGATGCCGATGCCCAGTTTGATACCGTGGTTACGCTCAACGCCGCCGACATCGTGCCGCAAGTGACTTGGGGCACCTCGCCCGAAATGGTGCTGGGCATCGATGCCATCGTGCCCGACCCCGACAAAGAAAAAGACGCCAACAAGCGCGGCGCTATCGAGCGCGCTTTGCAGTACATGAACCTGCAACCGGGCAAACCACTGAACGATATTTTTGTCGATAAGGTGTTTATCGGCTCTTG
>JAIESZ010000105.1 GCA_019745615.1 Burkholderiaceae bacterium | reverse complement strand
GCACGCGAAGCACTGGCCAAGGCCCGCATGACCTTTGGGGACGGCACCGTCATTTTGTCCAACCGCACCACCCCCGATGGGGTCGAGGTGGTAGCTACGGCAGAAGAATCCCTCACCTCGCTGGAACAACAAGCCAGCGAACCTACAGAACACAGCAGAACCCCAGCCACCGGCTTTGCAGGCTTTAACAACAAGCCCGCTGCCCCCGCTCCAGCGCGCCCTGCTGCGGCCACCGCCATGCAAGAGCGTGAGTCGGAGTTGGAGCGCAACCCGGTTCACGAAGACACCGAGCAATTGGCGATGAGCACGCTGTCGTTCCAAGACTATGTACGCGAACGTATGTTGCGCCGCCGCCATGAGGCCATCCACGGCGAAGACGATAGCGCCTTGGATGCTGGCCCAGCATTAGAAGAACCACCCCCAGCGCGCCGCCCTGAGCCACCCCGCGCCGCCCCCGTAGCCCGTGAGCGTGCCGCAGCAGCCCCCAAAGCAGCCATTCCTGGTTTGTATCCCCCCGGTTTTGATATTGAGCCTGAGCCAGCCGCACCAGTACGGGCAGCAGCCCACCCAATTACCACCCGGCGTAGCCCTGAACATGCGATTGCTCCGGCCAAAGCGGCAGCCCCAGCCCCCGTGCGCCAAGAGGGCGTCATGGCCGAGCTGCAATCGATGAAAGATTTGATCGAGGATCGCTTTAATACCCTGTCGTGGTTGGGCCAAGCCAAGCAAAACCCGATCCAATCGAACCTGATGCTCAAGCTGATCGGGGCGGGTTATTCGCCCACCTTGGCCCGTGCTGTGCTAGAGCGTTTGCCCGAAAACTTTAACGCTGGCGATGCCGTGCGCTGGCTGATGGAAGTGCTCGAGCGCAACCTCAAAACCGACGCTGACACCGAAAGCCTGCCCCAAGAGGGCGGCATCTATGCCTTGGTAGGTACCACCGGCGTTGGTAAAACCACCACCAGCGCCAAACTGGCTGCGCAATGCGCTCGCCTGTACGGTGCTGCCAGCGTAGGCCTGATTACGTTGGATACCTACCGCATTGGTGCCCACGAGCAACTGCGCTCGTATGGCCGTATGCTGGGCGTGGTGGCGCACTTGGCGCACGACCAAGCAGCACTGCAAGACCTGCTGGGCCTACTCAGTGGCAAAAAGATGGTGCTCATTGACACCACTGGCATAGCCGCCCGCGACCCACGCAAGCGCGACATGCTCGACGTGCTGGATTTGCCGGAAATCAAGCGCCTGCTGGTGGTCAATGCCAGCAGCCACGGCGATACCTTGGACGATGTGTTTGCCTCATTCAAGAGCCGGGGGCCACAACAAGCCATCTTGTCTAAGGTGGATGAGGCCGTCAAGCTTGGCCCCCCGCTGGATGCACTGATTCGCAACCGCATGGTGCTGCGTGGCATTACCAACGGCCAGCGCGTGCCTGAAGATTGGGAAACCGCTGATGCCAAAAAGCTGGTCAGCCTGTCTATGCGCGCCACAGCCCGCTCGGCCTTTGAGCCGAAGGTTACTGATCTAAACTTTTTCTTCACCCGGCCCACTGCCTCGTTTGCGCAAGAAGGGATGGCCGGCCATGCTTGACGCCCATTTCCATCAAGGTATGGGCCTGCAATGCCAGCAACC
Source organism: Burkholderiaceae bacterium (assembly GCA_019745615.1). Lineage (GTDB taxonomy): Bacteria > Pseudomonadota > Gammaproteobacteria > Burkholderiales > Burkholderiaceae_C > Simplicispira. The sequence goes on along the minus strand of JAIESZ010000105.1, from coordinate 1,766 downwards.
CCAAGATGAGCTGCGGTTGCTGGTGGTCACTAGCCAAGAAGATGGCGGTAAAACGCTCTCTACCTTGTGGCAGTTGTGCGGCCACCTGCAACGCCTAGGCTACCCCGTAGTGGTGCTGGACGCCACGGCCTTAGAAACCGAGCGTGCCCCCGGCCTGCTACAACTGCTTACCCATGCCCCGTGGGCCGATGCCAGCGCCCACGGCGTCCATGCCGACACCTCCGCCTTGGCCGTGGTGCCTGCCGCTTTGGGCATGCTCACGCTGGCCAACACCGCACAACGCAAAGGGCAGGCAGCCCAAACCCTCGAACAGCTAGAGCCGATTTTTCGGCGCTACGCTGTGATGGTGCTGTACGCACCCATCGAGCTAATGACCACCCCTTTGCTGGCAGGCAGCAACATCATGCCACTGCTGGTAACTAAGCCCGGCAAAAACGCCCTGATGGAGTGCTACCGCCAAGTCAAACACCTCAGCCTGCACGCGGGCATGAGCAGCATGGTGGCCTACCTGAGCCCCCATGCCAGCGGCAAAAAAGCCGAGCAAGCGCGCAGCAGTATGCAAGCACTGGAGCGCTGCGTGGCCCACCACTTACGCCAGCGCCTACATGCCACCCTATTGCCAGACAACAGCGGGGCCGACTTGCAGCGCTTGGCGCTGCTGCTGCTAGACAACGCAGGCACCATTACCACCCCCAGCACTTTGGCATGGCACGCGGGGCAATGGGCCACTAATGCAGCGGCATCGCACCTCTTTCACAGCCACTGACCTTAATGTGTGATGTACACCGCCAAAGGCCAGCTTGACCGCGATGCCCTGATCCGCCAACACCTGCCGCTGGTGCGACGCCTAGCCACCCATATGATGGCCAAGCTACCGCCCAACGTCGAGTTGGATGATTTGGTGCAAGTGGGAATGATCGGTTTGACCGAGGCGCTCTCGCGTTACGAAGCCAGCCAAGGCGTGCAGTTTGAGACCTTTGCCACCCAGCGCATTCGGGGTGCAATGCTCGATGAGCTGCGCAATGGCGATTGGATGTCACGCAGCTCACGCAAAGGGCAAAAAGACATTGAACGGGCCATCCACCGGCTGGAACAGACCTTGGGCCGCAGCCCACTTGAATCAGAAATTGCGCAGGAGATGGGCATGGAACTGCAAGAATACCAACAGCTGCTGGGCAAAGTGCGTGGCACCCAATTGCTGTATTTAGAAGACTTGGGCCGGGGTTCTAGCAACGACGGCGATGATTTTCTAGACCGCCACTTGGCTGACCAGCAGCTAGACCCCGCCAGCCTGCTGCGCAGCCAGCGCCTGCGCAGTGCCTTGGTGCAGGCCATTACGCAATTGCCCGAACGTGAGCAATATGTGATGGGCATGTACTACGAGCAAGACATGAACCTGAAAGAGATTGCTGCTGTACTGGGCGTGACCGAGTCGCGGGTGTGCCAGTTGCACAGCCAAGCTATTGCCCGCCTGCGCGCCAAAATGCGCGCCCACTGAATACAGCAGCCTACCCAAACCCACCCCACACACGCCCGGCACCTGCCGGGCGTTGTGTTTTGGCGCTGCTTTTTAGCCCGCAGCGCTGTAAATGCGCGCCGCGCCAGTGCTGGCCGCTTGCACACCCAGCGCCACACCATAGGTGGGGGTGGGATGGGCCGGAGGCAACAGCACTGCGGCCTGCCGGTCGGCCAAGGCCGCCAAGCGCGCCAAGCTGTCACGCTGCACCGACAAAGTGGTGTGGATTTGCTGGATGCGCTGCTGCAAG
>JAIESZ010000194.1 GCA_019745615.1 Burkholderiaceae bacterium | reverse complement strand
TGCGCCCATGCTGGTGGTGGGCACCACGCGCGACCACGTCTCGCCTTGGCGCTCGGTGTACAAAATCCATTTGCAAACCGACACCCACGTTACCTTTGTGCTAGCCGCTGGTGGCCACAATGCCGGTATCGTCTCGGAGCCGGGGCGTCCACGCCGAAGCTACCAAATCAACAGCATTGAAGACAACCAAGGCTGGACGGAACCTGATGAGTGGCTGGCCAACGCCCCCACCCGCCAAGGCTCGTGGTGGGAAGCTATGGATGCGTGGCTCAAAGAACGCTCCAGTGCTCCTGTGGCACCGCCCGCCATCGATCCTGCCAACGTACTCTGTGATGCCCCCGGCGAGTATGTGATGGTGCGCTATGTCGACTGATGAGATTCATCCCTCTGACGCCCACCTAACCGGCTATTTGCAGCGCATGAGCGAGTCGATTGAATCCATCAATGCGCGCATTGCCCGTCTGGCTACCACGTTAGACATCAATCTGCAAAACGAGAGCGAGCTCAACGACGTACTCACCCAAAACGACGAGCGGCCGCACCCGGTCGAGCGGCGCAAACCCGGTGCCGCCCGCACCGGCATGAGCCCAGAGCGGCGCAAATCCCATTTGCGCCAAGAGCTGCGCGCCTTGCTGGTGCTGCGCTACGGCGTAGCCACCCGTTACGTAGAGCAGGTAGGGGTAGAAACCACCCGGCACATTTTGGTCAGCGCCCAAGACAAACTCGAACGCGAGGGCTTCAAGCCCGGTGCAGCCGGGGTTGACTTGCGGCGTGTATTCAGTGGGCATTAGCCCTTTTTTCTGGCACACCTTGTGCTTTGCCAGCAGACGCAGCGCCGCTGCGCCTGGCTTTTCTTTGGAGATTTTCCACCCATGACGCTCAACACATCCTCTTTCGGTCTGGCAGGCAAAAAAGGTTTGATTCTCGGTGTGGCCAACAACAGCAGCATTGCTTGGGGTTGCACCCAAGTCATGCACCAGCTTGGTGCTGATCTGGTGGTCTCCTGCCTGAACGAAAAGGCCCGTCGCTTTGTCGAGCCACTGACTGAGCCTTTGGGCGTGGAACTGCTCAACTGCAACGTGGAGGGCGAAGGCGAACTCGAAGCCACTGTGGCGCGTGCTGTAGAGCGCTTGGGGCATCTGGACTTTGTGGTGCACTCGATTGCTTGGGCACCACTGGAAGACCTGCACGGTGATGTGATTGACAGCTCCAGCGAGGGCTTTGCCCGCGCCATGAATGTCTCTTGCCACTCCTTTGCCCGTTTAGCCAAACTGTGCGCGCCGCACATGCGCAATGGTGGCGCAATGCTGAGTATGACCTACCTTGGTGCCGACGAGGCTGTGCCCCATTACGGCCTGATGGGGCCCGTGAAGGCCGCACTCGAATCCATGACCCGCTATATGGCGATGGAACTGGGCCCCCAAGCTATCCGTGTCCATGCCGTGTCGCCCGGCCCCATCCTGACCCGTGCCGCCTCCGGTATTGCCAGCTTTGACGACCTGATGGCCAACGCCGCGCAAAAGTCGCCGCTCAAGCGTTTGGTCACACTGGACGAAATTGCCAACCTGTGCGCTTTCTTGTGCTCGGATGCCTCTTCGGGCATGACCGGCCAAACCATCTATGTCGATGGCGGTTGCCACGCGATGGCCTAAACCGCGCCTTGCGCCCCGATTGGCTGTCTTTAAATTTCAAGGATTTTTGCACTATGAACATGGCAACCCCCACCGCTGAATGGATGGAAAACGTCACCTTTGACGAAATGAGCGTTGGCCAAAGTGCCCGCTTGGTGCGCACCGTCACCCAAGCTGATATTGAAGCCTTTGCCGCCGTGTCCGGCGACATCAACCCGGCCCACCTGAACCCCGAATACGCCGATGCCACCATGTTCCACGGCGTGATCGCCCACGGCATGCTGGGCGCAGCGCTGATCTCGGCACTGTTTGGCACCCAATTCCCTGGCCCCGGTACCATCTACTTGGGCCAAGAGCTCAAGTTCACCAAGCCAGTGCGTATTGGTGACACGCTCACCGTCAGCGCCACCGTGTCCGAAAAAGACGACGAGAAAAAGCGCGTGAAAATGAGCTGCTTGGTTACCAACCAAAAGGGCGAAACCGTGCTCAAGGGCGATGCTAATTTGATGCCGCCCACCACCAAAGTGCGGGTGGAAAAAATCAATGCACCGCAAATCCAACTGTTTGACCCCGAAGCACGCTTCAATGACCTGCTGGCCCGCGCCGAAGGCTTGGAGGCGGTGCGCTGCGCGGTGGTGCATCCCTGCGATGAAGGCTCGCTCAGTGGCGCGATGGACGCTGCCCGCCACGGCCTGATCGTGCCGGTGCTGATTGGCCCCGAAGCCCGCATCCGCCAATTGGCTGCTGAGTTTGAGATTGATCTGACGGGTGCTGAAATCATCTCGGTCGAGCACAGCCACGCCGCTGCCGAACTGGCCGCCAGTATGGCCGCCAAGGGCCAAGTGGAAGTGCTGATGAAGGGCAGCTTGCACACCGATGAGCTGCTGCACGCCGTGCTGTCGCAGCCCAGCTTGCGCACAGGCCGTCGCATGTCGCATGTGTTCCGCTTTGATGTGCCGCTGTACCCCAAGCCGCTGCTGATTACCGATGCCGCTTTGAACATCGAGCCTACGCTGGCCGAGAAAGTGGACATCATCCAAAACGCCATCAATTTTGCCCATGTGATGGGCGTAGCCAACCCCAAAGTGGCTATTTTGGCCGCCGTCGAAACGGTCAGTCCCAATATGCGCTCGACGCTGGATGCAGCAGCACTGTGCAAGATGGCCGACCGGGGCCAAATCAAGGGCGGTGTGCTCGACGGCCCCTTGGCCTTTGACAATGCCATCTCGCCAGAAGCGGTTCTAATCAAGCATATCCAATCGCCGGTGGCAGGCCACGCCGACATTTTGGCCGTGCCCGATCTGGAAAGCGGCAACATGCTGGCCAAGCAGCTCGAATATCTGGCCGGTGCCTCCGGTTCTGGTTTGGTGCTGGGTGCCCGTGTGCCAATTGCCCTGACCAGCCGCGCCGACGGCCCCATGAGCCGCGTGGCTTCGGCCCTGCTGGCGGTGTTGGCTGCCCACGCAGCACGCGCTGCCAAGGCCGCTTCTATTCCTACTGCTTAAGGTCGTCTTATGGCTATTCTTGCTGTCAATGCGGGGTCATCGTCGCTGAAGTTCTCTTTGCATCCATTACAAGATGGCGGCAAGGTGCAGCCCAGCGTGCTCAGTGGTTGTATCGAGGGCCTAGAGCCGGGCGGTACACCCAAGATGGACTGGACTTTTGCCGGTCAGCGTCATAGCGAGACCATCACCACGCCCGGAGAGTCTTCGTTCCAACGCGCGTTGGCGCGCCTGCGCGGCTTGCTGGCCGAGTTGGAAGGTGC
>JAIESZ010000296.1 GCA_019745615.1 Burkholderiaceae bacterium | reverse complement strand
GTCTTGCAGACGATCAGCGTGGGCTTGTCGGTGTTCTTTTTGGCTTGGGCAATGGCAGCATCCACGGCATCGGCATCGTGGCCATCGACGGGGCCAATCACGTTCCAGCCACAGGCGGTAAAGCGCTGGGGGGTGTTGTCGATAAACCAAGGAGCGACTTGGCCGTCAATGCTGATGCCGTTGTCGTCGTACAGGGCGATGAGTTTGTTCAGCTTCCAAGCACCGGCCAAGGCCACGGCTTCGTGGCTGATGCCTTCCATCAGGCAGCCATCGCCCAAAAAGACATAGGTGTGGTGGTCAACAATGGTGTGGTTGACCTTGCCAGCCTTGCGGTTGAACTCTTTGGCAAGCAGTTTTTCTGCCAGCGCAAAGCCCACGGCATTGGTAATGCCTTGGCCCAGTGGGCCGGTGGTGGTTTCTACGCCGGGGGTCACGCCCACTTCGGGGTGGCCAGCAGTTTTGCTGTGCAACTTGCGAAAATCTTTCAGCTCTTGCATCGGCAGGTCGTAGCCTGTCAGGTGCAACAGCGCATACAGCAGCATAGAGCCGTGGCCGTTGGAGAGGATGAAGCGGTCGCGGTCAGCCCACTTGGGGTTGGCGGGGTTGTGCTGGAGGTGGCGGCCCCACAGTGCCACGGCCATATCGGCCATGCCCATTGGGGCACCGGGGTGACCGGAGTTGGCTTGTTGAACGGCATCCATTGCGAGTGCGCGGATTGCATTCGCCATTTGTTGAGAGTTGGCCATGGGGCAGGTCCGGAGGGAGGGATCGGTGGAAAGTTGCGGATTTTACTGTTGCTGACTTTCTGGCCCGCTACAGTGCAAACCATGTCTGCTCATTTACCCCCCACCACTGCCCCTTCTATCCCCGCCCTGATCTTGGCCGCAGGCCGGGGCGAGCGTATGCGCCCCCTGACCGACAGCACCCCCAAACCGCTATTGGCGGTGCAAGGTCAGCCCTTGCTGCAATGGCATTTGCAGGCGCTAGCCCAAGCGGGCGTGCGCCGGGCCGTCATCAACACCGCTTGGCTGGGTGAGCAGATCAGCAGCTACTTTGGCGCGACGTTTCAGGCTCCGTCTGAGACGGGGGATACCCCAGCGCTGGCGCTGGTCTATTCACGCGAGCAACAAGATTTTGGCGCAGCACTAGAAACGGCGGGCGGCATTGCCCGTGCCTTGCCACAACTGGGCGACATCTTCTGGCTGGTGGCAGGCGATGTGTTTGCACCCGGCTTTTGCTTTGCCCCCGAAGCGGCGCAAGCCTTCGCCGCCAGCAACGATTTGGCGCATCTGTGGCTGGTGCCCAACCCGGCCCACCATCCACGGGGCGATTTTGGCCTCTCGCCCCAAGGCCGAGCGCTCAACCTGCCCGAAGGCGACCACACACCGCGCTACACCTACAGCACCATCGCCCTGTTGCGGGCCGAACTGTTTGCGCCGCCGTGGTGCGATATTGCTGTGGGCAATCCACACGGGGTAGCCGCGCCGCTGGCCCCCCTGCTGCGCCGGGCGATGGATGCCGGGCGCGTGGGGGCATCGTTGTACAGTGGAGCTTGGACGGATGTGGGCACACCTGAGCGGCTGGCGCAACTCAACGCTGGGGCCGCACAGGCCCTAGACTGAACCCACTACAGACAAGAAATACCCGGCTGGGCGAGAATCTCCCTATGGATGCACCTCTGAGCCACGCCCCTTCCTCCTTGTATGCCCAACGCCGTGCGGCGTTGGCGGCCCAACTGGGCGCTGATGGCATTGCCATTATCCCCACTGCGCCTGAGCACTCGCGCAACCGCGACAGTGAATTTCTGTTTCGCTTTGACAGCTATTTTCACTACCTGTGCGGCTTTACCGAGCCCCAAGCGTGGTTGGTGATAGACGCCAGCGGCCACACCACCTTGTTTTGCCAGCCCAAAGACCTTGAGCGTGAAATCTGGGACGGCTACCGCCTTGGCCCCCAAGCCGCACCTGCCGCCCTAGGGGTAGATGCCGCATTTTCTGTGGCCGAGCTAGACCAACGCCTGCCCCGCCTGCTAGAAAACCGCGCCACTGTGTGGTACCCCTTTGCCATCCATGCCGGGCTAGAAAGCCGGGTGGCAGGTTGGCTGGGCAGCGTGCGGGGCCGCGCTCGTCAAGGAGCGCTGTGCCCGGATGGGCAGCATGATCTGTGTGCCCTGCTGGATGAAATGCGCCTCATCAAAGATGGCTACGAGCAAGCGGTGATGCGCCGCGCTGCACAAATCAGCGCGCAAGCCCATATCCGCGCCATGCAGCGCAGTGCGGCCATGCTGCGCACTGGGCAAGAGCTACGCGAATACCACCTCGATGCCGAACTGCTGCACGAATTTCGCCAACACGGTTCGCAATACCCGGCCTACAGCTCTATTGTGGCGGGGGGGGCTAATGCCTGCGTGTTGCACTACCGGGCCGACACCGCCCGCATCCACGATGGTGATCTGGTGCTGATTGATGCAGGCTGCGAGTTGGACGGTTACGCCAGCGACATCACCCGCACCTTTCCGGCCAATGGGCGTTTTAGCGGGCCACAGCGGGCGCTCTACGATCTGGTGCTGGCCAGCCAAGAAGCGGCGGTGGCCGCCACACGCGCTGGTGCCCGTTTTAATGACCCGCACAACGCCACCGTGGCCGTGCTGGCCCAAGGGCTGCTCGATTTGGGCTTGCTCAACGCCAACCAAGTGGGCAACGTGCAAGACGTGATTGAAAAGCGCGCCTACTTCCCGTTCTACATGCACCGCACCAGCCACTGGCTGGGCATGGATGTACACGATTGTGGCAGCTATGTGGAGCCATCCGAAAGCCACCAGACCACTGAGCGCCAAGACCCGCTCACCGGCCAAACCGTGCAAGAGCGCCCCAGCCGCATCCTGCGCCCCGGCATGGTGCTCACCATCGAGCCGGGCCTGTATGTGCGCCCCGCCCCCGGCGTGCCGGAGCAATTCCACGGCATTGGCATCCGCATTGAAGACGATGCCATCGTCACCGATACCGGCTGCGAACTCATCACCCGTGGCGTGCCGGTGGCTGCTAACGAGATTGAGGCGCTGATGCGCCACACCAGCACCGGCGGCTGATTCTCTACCTATAGCCATCCATGCCCGTGCTGCAAGTGTTTACCCCGTGGCGTCAGCAGGGAGCATGGTGTATGCAATGGCTGCTGGTGTTGGCACTGCTCTGGCCCACACTGGCCCCAGCCCGCGACCACATCACCGAACGCGCTTGGCTAGAAGATGCCTCTGGCCAGTGGGGTCTAGAAGATGTGCGCGCACAAAACTTCACGCCCTATGAGGGCCTGCTCAGTCGGGGTTACGGCCTGTCTGCGATTTGGATACGCCTGCGCATTGATCCAGCCAC
>JAIESZ010000278.1 GCA_019745615.1 Burkholderiaceae bacterium | reverse complement strand
GCGCGCAAAGCAGCCGACAGCGATGCCCACCCCAAGGCCAAGTTAGCCAGCGCGCAACAGTTGGGCCTGCAAGTGTCTGACCTGAGCGAGGCACAAAAGCGCGACCTCAAGCTCAAAGGCGGTGTGTTGGTAGATGCGGCCAGCGATGCTGCTGCCCGTGCGGGCCTGCGCGAGGGGGATGTGATCTTGGCCTTAGCCAACACCGAAGTAGCCAGCGCCAAAGAACTCGAAGCCGTATTGAGCAAGGCCGACAAAGCCAAGCCGATCAATGTGTTGTTTCGCCGGGGCGAGTGGGCGCAATATGCGCTGATCCGGCCCAACCGCTAAAGTGCGCAGGCCACCCCGTTGGGTAGAATAGCCGCTTGTCCCAGATGCAGGCCCTGCCGCCGGGACTTGCGCTGTACTGCCTCCAATACCACACCAACCACCGCAGTGGCACGGGAGAGTTGGTTCAGGGCGCGTCACCACCCGATGCGCCCTTTTTCTTGCGCGCGCCTTTTTCTGTAATCCTCTGACATGAACCATATCCGAAACTTTTCCATCATTGCCCACATCGACCACGGAAAATCCACGCTGGCAGACCGGCTGATCCAGCGCTGCGGCGGGCTGGAGGAGCGGCAAATGGAGGCCCAGGTGCTTGACTCGATGGACATCGAGAAAGAGCGTGGCATTACCATCAAGGCGCAAACCGCTTCTTTGCAGTACAAGGCCAAAGATGGCCAGGTGTACAACCTGAACCTGATCGACACCCCCGGCCATGTGGACTTTTCTTATGAAGTAAGCCGCTCGCTGTCAGCCTGCGAAGGCGCGCTGCTGGTGGTCGATGCCAGCCAAGGCGTAGAAGCGCAAACCGTGGCCAACTGCTACACCGCACTCGATTTGGGCGTGGAAGTGGTGCCCGTGCTCAACAAAATGGACTTGCCCCAGTCCGACCCCGACAACGCCAAAGCCGAAATTGAAGACGTGATTGGCATTGATGCCACCGACGCCATTCCCTGCTCGGCCAAAACGGGCATGGGCATTGACGAAATCTTAGAAGCCATTGTGGCTAAGGTGCCCGCACCCAAGGGCAACCCCGACGCGCCCCTGCGCGCGATGATTATTGACAGCTGGTTTGACCCCTATGTGGGCGTGGTGATGCTGGTGCGCGTGGTCGATGGCCGCCTGCTCAAGGGCGAGCGCATCAAAATGATGGCCTCAGAGGCTGTTTACAACGCCGACAACTTGGGCGTTTTCACCCCAGCCAACGAGCCGCGCAGCGCCCTGCGCGCCGGTGAGGTGGGCTACATCATTGCGGGCATCAAAGAGTTGCAAGCCGCTAAGGTGGGCGACACCATCACCCTAGAAAAGAAGCTGCCCAACAACGCTGGCCCAGCCACCCAAGCCCTGCCCGGCTTTAAAGAAATCCAACCCCAAGTGTTTGCGGGTTTGTACCCCACCGAGGCCAGCGAGTACGACCAACTGCGTGATGCGCTAGAAAAGCTCAAGCTCAACGACGCCTCGCTGCACTACGAACCTGAAGTGAGCCAAGCGCTGGGTTTTGGCTTTCGCTGCGGCTTTTTGGGCCTGCTGCACATGGAAATTGTGCAAGAGCGCCTAGAACGCGAGTTTGACCAAGACCTTATCACCACCGCGCCCAGCGTGGTCTATCAGGTGGTCAAGCCCGATGGCGAAGTCATCATGGTAGAAAACCCAGCCAAAATGCCCGACCAAGGCAAGCTGCAAGAAATCCGCGAGCCAATCGTGACGGTGCATTTGTACATGCCGCAAGAATACGTCGGCCCAGTGATGACGCTAGCCAACCAAAAACGGGGCGTGCAGCAAAACATGGCCTACCACGGCCGCCAAGTGATGCTGACCTACGAAATGCCGCTCGGTGAGATCGTGCTCGACTTTTTTGACAAGCTCAAATCGGTCTCACGCGGTTATGCCTCAATGGACTACGAGTTCAAAGAATATCGCGCCTCGGATGTGGTCAAGGTCGATATCTTGCTCAACGGCGAGAAGGTCGATGCGCTGTCCATCATTGTTCACCGCAGCCAGTCGCAGTACCGGGGCCGCGCCGTGGTAGCCAAGATGCGCGAAATCATCAGTCGCCAGATGTTTGATGTGGCGATTCAAGCCGCCATTGGTGCCAACATCATCGCCCGCGAGAGCATCAAGGCGCTGCGCAAAAACGTGCTTGCCAAGTGCTATGGCGGCGACGTCAGCCGCAAACGCAAGCTGCTCGAAAAGCAAAAAGCGGGTAAAAAGCGCATGAAGCAGATTGGCTCGGTCGAGGTGCCGCAAGAAGCCTTCTTGGCTATTTTGCAGGTGGAAGACTGATATGCAAGTGGTGCAATTTTTTACCACGCTGCTGCTAGCAGCCTTTATCGGCTACATCGGTGCTTGGTACTCCGGGGCTATTGAGGGCAACTTTGCCCTGCTGCTGTTCATGGCCACGGTGGTCACGGGTTGCTATTGGCTGGCCGAACGCTTCCTCTTTTTGCCCAAGCGCCAGCGTGCCGCCCAAGCCATTGCCGACGCTGCCGCTGCACGCCGTGCCGAGTTGGATCGCATGGGCATTGCCAAGGTCGATTTGGACGTGAACGAGGCCCAGCAGCACGCACTGGCCCAGCCTTGGTGGCTCGATTGGACGGCAGGGCTGTTTCCAGTGATTGCAGCGGTGTTTTTGCTGCGCTCCTTTTTGTTTGAGCCGTTCAAAATTCCTTCTGGCTCGATGATTCCAACGCTGCTGGTAGGCGACCTGATTTTGGTCAACAAATTTACCTATGGCGTGCGCCTGCCAGTGATTAACAAAAAAATCACTGAGGGCAATAAGCCCCAGCGCGGCGATGTGATGGTGTTTCGCTACCCACCACAACCCCATATGGACTACATCAAGCGCGTGGTGGGTGTGCCCGGCGATGAGGTAGCCTATCTGAACAAGCGCTTGACCATCAATGGCCAAGAAGTGCCCACCACCACCGTGCCCGATTTCTTTGATGCCAGTGCCATGCGCTACTTTAAGCAGTTTGAAGAAAAACTGGGCGACCAGCCGCACCAATTGCTCAACAACCCCGAAGTGTCTGCCTTCATTCAAGGGGCCAGTGATTTTGCCTACCGTGACCAATGCCGCTACAGTATTGAGGGTGTGGTGTGCAAAGTGCCCGAAGGGCATTACTTCATGATGGGCGACAACCGCGATAATTCACTCGACTCGCGCTATTGGGGCTTCGTGCCTGATGCCAACATCGTGGGTAAAGCCTTTTTTGTTTGGATGAACTTTGGCGATCTCAAGCGCATCGGGGCCTTCCATTAACGCGCCTGTGCTCTATCCACACACAAGGAGTAAAGCTATGCACCTCAACCGTAGC
>JAIESZ010000030.1 GCA_019745615.1 Burkholderiaceae bacterium | reverse complement strand
TGAAAACCGCGTTTGATAAACCAGTGCATGGTGCGCGTGGTCAGCACAAAAATGCTGCTCAAACCCATAGCGCGGGCGCGCTGTTCAATGCGCTTGAGAATCTTTTCGCCATCGCCCGTGCCTTGGCTTTGCGGTGATACTGTCACGGCGGCCATTTCGGCGGTTTTGGCTTCGGGGTAGGGGTAAAGCGCCGCGCAGCCAAAAATCACGCCATCGTGCTCAATAATGGTGTAGTTTTCAATATCGCGCTCAATCTCGGTGCGGTCACGTTTCACCAAGGTGCCATCGCGCTCAAATGGCTCAATCAGTTGCAAAATGCCGCCCACATCATCAGCGCTGGCCTCGCGCAGTTCTTCCAGCTTCTCATCCACGATCATGGTGCCAATGCCATCGTGCACATACACTTCCAGCAGCAAGGCACCATCGGTGGCAAAAGGCAAAATGTGGCTACGCTCCACGCCACCCTTGCAGGCTTTCACGCAGTGCTGCAAGTAAAAGCCGGTATCGCTGGGCTGGTGCGCTGGCGGTAGCTGTTTGAGCAGGGCTTGCGCCGTGTCCAGCGGCAATTCGGTGTCGATGGGGTTGTCTTCGCTGGCGGGCTGGTCAGGGTAGATACGAATGCCGGGCACCTCGGTCAAAAAGATCAACTTGTCGGCCTGCAATTCAATGGCCACGCTGGTGGCTACTTCTTCCATCGTCAAGTTAAAGGCTTCGCCAGTGGGCGAAAAGCCAAACGGCGACAGCAACACCATCGCGCCAAAATCGAGCGATTGCGTGATGCTGGCCACATCAATCTTGCGCACCAACCCTGAGTGCTTAAAGTCCACGCCATCCACAATGCCCACGGGCCGTGCCGTAATAAAGTTGCCCGAAATCATGCGCACCTTGGAGCCTGCCATGGGCGTATTGGGCAGCCCTTGGCTGAACACGGCCTCAATCTCGTAGCGCAATTGGCCCGCAGCCTCTTGGGCGCAGTCCAGCGCTACCTCGTCGGTGATGCGAATGCCGTGCGAATAACGCGCCTCGTGGCCTTTGGCGTGGAGCTGCTCATTCACTTGGGGCCGAAAGCCATGCACCAGCACAATTTTGACGCCCATACTTTGGATCAGAGCCAAATCTTGCGCAATGCTGGGCAGCTTACCGGCGGCAATCGCCTCGCCAGACAAGCCCACCACAAAGGTCTTGCCCCGATGCATATGGATGTAGGGTGCCACAGACCGGAACCAAGGCACAAAGGTGAAATTGAAGACAGTGGACATGGAGGTTTTTAGAAAAATCAATGGGGTAAACCCAGCACAGGGCTGGAATCATGAGCGATTCTCTACCAAGTTGCTGCCGATGGCTCCTGTGCGTAATTTCCACACGACCGGGCCGGTGTGCCATGCGATAAGCTCATTGCTTTCTTAGGGGACTCCATGTACAGACACCTTTTCGTGCCGGTTGACGGCTCCGAACTCTCCCACCGTGCGATGGATGGCAGCATTGCCTTGGCTGCCCAGTTGGGTGCGCGCATCACAGGCTTTGTCGTCGAGCCTGATGTGCCGTTGGCTGTGGGCAGCCAAAACGCTGATACCTTTATCAGTGGCATCAAAAAACACGAAGCCAAAAATGCGGCCCATGCCCAAGCGCTGCTGGGACAGTTTGAAGAGCGGGCGAAGGCGGCTGGCGTGGAGTTTACGGGGCTGTCTGTCACGGCCTATGGCGTCGATCACACCATCGTTGAAGAAGCAGACAAAGCCGGTTGCGACATGATCGTCATGGTCACGCATGGCCGTGGCCCGGTGGGTGAGTTTTTGTTTGGCTCGCACACCAAAAAAGTGATTGCCCAGAGCAAGCTGCCGGTGTTTGTGTTGCACTGAATATTTCTGCGCAATGGGAATGTGGCTCTGGCCTAGTAGCCCTAGGCCAGCGCAGACAAGGGCAGCACCGTAAAATCTGGCCCTTCCTCCCCCACCCCATCCCCCATCTGCATGAACGCCCCGGTTGACGTTTCCTTTTTTGCGCGCGCTGCCAAGCCCCTGAGCAGCTATCGCCCCTACTGGGCCAAGCGCTTTGGCACGGCACCATTTTTGCCTATGAGCCGCGCCGAGATGGAGCAACTCGGCTGGGACAGCTGCGACATCGTGCTCGTCACGGGTGATGCCTATGTCGATCACCCCAGCTTCGGCATGGCCGTGATTGGCCGGGTGCTAGAGGCGCAGGGCTTTCGTGTGGGCATCATTGCCCAACCCGATTGGCACAGCGCCGACGCCTTCAAAGCGCTAGGCAAGCCCAACCTGTTTTGGGGCGTGACGGCGGGCAATATGGATTCGATGATTAACCGTTACACGGCTGATCGCAAAATCCGCACCGATGATGCCTACACCCCCGGTGACGTCGGCGGCAAACGCCCCGACCGCGCCGCCATCGTTTATAGCCAGCGCTGCCGCGAAGCCTATAAAGACGTGCCCATCATCTTGGGGGGTATTGAAGGCAGCCTGCGCCGCATTGCCCATTACGACTACTGGAGCGACAAGGTGCGCCGCAGCATCGTCGTGGATGCCAAATGCGATTTGCTGCTTTATGGCAATGCCGAGCGGGCACTGGTCGAGGTAGCACACCGCATCGCCGCCCGCGAGCCGGTAGAGAGCATCACCGATGTGCGCGGCACCGCCTTTGTCTGCCGCCATTCAGAAGAGGGTTGGTTTCAAATCGACTCCACCGAGGTCGATCAGCCCGGCCCGGTGGAATCGCATATCAACCCCTACCAAACCACCAGCGAACAAGCCGCCGCCCAAGGCAGCACTTGCAGCCAAGAAGATGGCAATGCCACGGCCCCAGCGCCCACCGCGCAGCCCATCCACTTTGCCCCCAATCCGGCTTTGCATGGCAAGCTCAAGCTGCCGCCGCGCAACCGCAGCGTCATTCGCCTGCCCAGCTACGAGCAGGTCAAATCCGACCCCGTGCTCTATGCCCATGCCAACCGGGTGTTGCACCTAGAAACCAATCCCGGCAACGCCCGCGCCTTGGTGCAGGCGCATGGCGAAGGCCCTACCGCCCGTGATGTTTGGATCAACCCCCCGCCCATCCCCCTCACTACGGCGGAGATGGATTGGGTGTTTGGCCTGCCCTATGCCCGCAGTCCACACTCCACCTATGCCGATGAAAACGGCAGCCACGACGGTGTCACCAAAATACCGGCGTGGGAGATGATTCGCCTGAGCGTCAATATCATGCGCGGCTGCTTTGGTGGTTGTACCTTCTGTTCCATCACTGAGCACGAAGGCCGCATCATCCAAAGCCGCTCTGAAGATTCCATCATCCACGAGATCGAAGACATCCG
>JAIESZ010000323.1 GCA_019745615.1 Burkholderiaceae bacterium | reverse complement strand
CACCCCGAACTGGTGCGCCGCTTGGGCATCATTGCCATGAACGCGATGATTGAGGCCGATATCTATGGCAACGTCAACTCGACGCACATCATGGCGTCAGGCATGATGAATGGCATTGGCGGCTCCGGCGACTTTGCGCGCAATGCCTACCTGTCGTTCTTTGTCACACCGTCGGTAGCCAAGGATGGGGCGATTTCGTGCATTGTGCCGATGGCCTCGCACGTCGATCACACCGAGCATGATGTGCAGATTATCGTTACGGAACAGGGCTTGGCTGATTTGCGCGGCTTATCGCCCACGCAGCGCGCCCAACGCATTATTGACCAGTGCGCGCACCCCGATTTTCGTCCAGCGCTGCACGACTATGTGGCCCGTGCCAAGAAGGGTGCTAGTGGCCAGCACACGCCGCACCTGCTGGATGAAGCGCTGTCGTGGCACAGCCGCTACGTCAAAACCGGCAGCATGAAATCTGAATAACCCTCAGCATACCAAGGCGGGGCGCAAGGCCCATGCCTTTGCCAGAGCGGCTTAGTGGTGAGGTGCCAAGGCCAGCGCAATAGCGCAACCTTGGCGCTGTTGCTTGCGGATGAAACGGGCCAGCTCTTTGTCTAAGCGACGGATATGCACCGACAGCCAATCGCGCAGCAGCGCAGACAGTTGCGCCGCTACGGTAATACCGCCGGCTTGGTAGCGGGCGCGCAGACCCTCTAGATCGGCCACAAAGCGCTGGTGGCCCAGCCTGTGCTCCTTGAGCTGTGGGTAGCCCAAGGCCTCCATCTGGTGCTCTTCGTGGCGGATGTGGCTGAGGGTGTCTCGGATGATGGCCTCTAGCAGCGGCCCCACCACCTCGTGGCCGCGTCCTTGGCTGGTAGCGGTGTGCAGGGTATTGACCTGCTGCACCAGCAGTTGGTGATCTTGGTCAATCAGGCCGTTGTCGATTGTCATGTCGTTTCCCCATTGGAAATAAGCCATTTGCATTCTCCCGTTGGTGGACACCATGTGCATAAAAGCGTCGGTCTGGTGTCAAGGCCGACACCTACTTTGTACCCCTGTTGTATGACAGAGGGAAGTAAAAAATGTGCTTATCTATATGAGTACCGGCAAGAAAATAGTTTTTTTCTTTGCCATTACAACTATCGATAGCTACTTATTTAGTAGCAATTTTTTGGCTCGATGGCTGTCGAGGCGGGCCTTTATGGCACACCAAGGTCCAGCGTCTGTGTGTTAGCGAACAGACTTGCCAAGAGCCTCCTAAGAACATGGGCGGATTGAAACCAATCACCGTGCAAGAGCCCATGTCCACCATCAAATACCTCCCCTACGCATTGCTGGTACTGGGCCAGCAGGGTGCATCTGCCCAACAGCTCCCCACGGCGGGGAGCCAGTTACTCAACATTCCGGCGACGCACATGCCGCAGCACCGGGCACCCCGCATAGAAGTGCAACCCAACGCAGCGCCAGCACCCGCCGCCACAGAGGGCGCGCGCGTGCTGGTGCGTGCCTTGCGCGTGACGGGCGCACAGGCGTTTTCTGAACAGACACTGCTGGCGGCCACCGGGTTTAAGCCCGACAGTGACCTGACGCTAGCCCAACTGCGTGCGATGGCCGCGCTGATTGCCGACCTCTACCAGCGCAACGGCTACTTTGTGGCGCAAGCCTACCTGCCCGCACAAGACATCCAACAAGGCATTTTGACCATTGCCGTGATCGAAGGGCGCTACGGCAAAGTGGCACTGCGCAACAAAAGTCGGGTATCTGACGCACAGGCTGGCAGCTTGTTAGGTGGCCTGCAAAGCGGTGATCTCATCACCAATGCACCGCTAGAGAGCCGCTTGCTGCTGCTGTCAGATTTGCCCGGCGTGAACGTGCAATCGACGCTGGCCCCCAGTGCCACGCCCGGTGCCTCTGACCTGCTGGTGGAGCTGACACCGGGCCAGCGCGTGAGCGGCAGCATTGATGCCGACAATGCGGGCAACCGCTACACCGGGGCCTACCGCCTTGGGGCTACGGTCAATGTGAACGAGCCGATGGGCTATGGCGATGCGGCCAGCTTGCGCGTCATGACCGCAGGCACCGGCTTGAACTATGCCCGTGCCTCCTATCAACTGCAACTGGGGAAGGCCCGCCTTGGCGTGGCCTACAGCCACCTGGACTATGAACTGGGCCGTGAGTTCAGGAGCTTGGGCGCGCATGGCAACGCCAAAATTGCCAGCCTGTATGGCAGCTACCCACTGATCCGCTCACGCGATACCAACCTGTATGCTGGCTTGGCCTTTGACGCCAAGAGCTTCCAAGACCGGATTGACACCACCTCCTCGGTGGCAGATAAACGCGCCAAAGTGCTGACGGCCAGCCTCTACGGCGACCACCGCGACAGCGCAGGCTGGGGCGCGCTCAATGTCTACTCGCTGGCGCTGTCAGCTGGCGACATCAACTTGCAAACGCCTGCCGTGCGCGCACTCGACAGTCTGAGCGCCCGCAGTGATGGCCGTTATGAAAAGCTGGCCTTCAACTTGGCACGCTTGCAAAACATCAGTGAGGCGGTGTCTTTTTATGCCGCCATCAACGGCCAAATCGCCTCGAAAAACCTAGACGCCTCCGAAAAAATGGAGCTGGGCGGCATGTATGCCGTGCGCGCCTACCCCGAAGGCGAAGCCTATGCCGACCAAGGCTACGTGCTGACGCTAGAAGGGCGCTTGTTGCTGCCACGGTTTTCTGCACACCCGTTGGGCCAGTTACAGCTGATTGCCTTTGCTGATGCGGGCAGTGTACGCACCAACAAGAACCCTTGGACTACCGACTCCAACCGCCGCACCCTCAGTGGTGCTGGCGTCGGCCTGAACTGGACGGTAGCCAATGATTTTTTCATCAAAGCCTATTACGCCCGCAAGCTGGGCAACGATGCGGCCACCTCCGCGCCTGATGCATCGGGTCGCTTCTGGGTTCAGGCCGTGAAATATTTTTAAGCCCAGTGTGCAGCCAAGCCCCCAAGCAAAAAGCCTTTTAAGAATACTGGACGGACCCCATGAATTGCATCTATCGCTCTCTCTGGAATGAGACCACCGGCACCTTTGTGGCCGTGGCAGAAAACACCCGCAGTGGCGGCAAAAAAACCTCCTCTGGCTCCACCGCTGCGGCGGGCGGTGTGCTCAAAGCGTTGGTAGTGGCCTTAGCCATCGGCTTTGGCGCGCAGGTAGCCGCACTGCCCCAAGGCGGTGTGGTGGCAGCCGGTGCCGCCAGCATCAGCACCACAGCGCAGCAAACCACCATCACCCAAACCACACCCAAGGCAGCCATCAACTGGCAGAGCTTTAACATCGGC
>JAIESZ010000252.1 GCA_019745615.1 Burkholderiaceae bacterium | reverse complement strand
CCGACCAAAAACTCTACCGGCTCGTCCAGTACATCCAGCTCTTCACCCAAGGTATCCGTGAGCGTCCAAGTGAGTGCAACTACGCATTGTTCTGTGATTTCCATGTCAGGATTCGCTATTCGATTGTGAGGGGTTGATTTTTTCGGTAGGTTGCCCGATGCTCTGGGCGCTCAACAAAAAAACCCCGTTGCCTATAGAGCAAGGGGCTTTGGAGATGTTGCAAAACGGCCTGAAGTAGTGGTGCTATGGTCCCGCCGACAGGAATCGAACCTGTATTTAGCGCTTAGGAGGCACTCGTTCTATCCATTGAACTACGGCGAGACGCGCAGCCCACTATTGTAGTGGGCTTGGTCAGCCCATTTAGTCGTGGCGCACGGTATAGATGATGTCGATAGCACTTTGGCTGCCGGTCTGGCCGCGCAGGCTCAGGCGGCGCGACAGGTCATAAAACACCGAGATCAGACCGACCGCCCCCGACAGGCCATGCTCGTAGGTGACATACAGTTTGCTCGACAAGCGCTTGCCCAAAGTGATGGCTGCCGTACTGGCGGCATTGCCCGGATCGGCGGCCTTAAAACCGATTTCATCCAAACCGAGCTTGCCCGCCACTGCCCCCGTACCGCCGCCCTGTTTGCCCAGCAAGGCCAACGCGGCCTGCTGGAGCAAGGCGGCCTCAGCACCACCAGCGGCGCTGCTGCGGCCCGTAACCACCCAAGCCAGCTTTTCGGCATCGGGCAGATCTGGGTCGGCATACAGGCGCACCAAGGGCGCTTGTGCGCTACCACTGACCTGCACCCCAGCACGCACGCTGATATTGGGCCGAATAGCCAAAATATCCAACGCCGGGTTATCGTGCTTGCCACTAAAGCGCAGCAGGCCGGTTTCGATATCCAGCATCTGGCCCCAAGCACGGTAGCGGCCCTGTTCGGTTTGCACCTCGCCAGTGACACGCGGCGGCGCACCGGGCACGGGGCTGCTGCGCAGTTCTAGCTGACCCCGCAGCCGGGTGGTGATGCCATGGCCTTGCAGGGCAAAATCGCGCCCCAAATCCAGCGTGATAGCCATGTCAATCGGTTTGCGCGTTTGCGCCGGGGTGCTGGGAGCAGGTGCTGGCCGGGCCGCCGCCACCGCTAATTTGCGCGCAGAACGCACTTCGACATCAGCCCCCAAGCGCGGGGCCGTGGCATCGGGGAGCAAGATGGCCGCACGATCTACTTGCAACTGGCCGCGCAGTGTCAATTGGCCCTGTGCCAACTGGGCGCGCAAAGCGCCCGATACGCTCACTTGTCGGTCAGCGCGCACCAGCACCTGCAAGGCTTGGGCCTGCGCTTGCAAATCGAGGTGGATGCCAGAGCCAGCGCCAGCATCGTTCCAGCGGATGCTGCCACTGCCTTGCAGGCTGCCACCCTCTTGGGGCGGGGCAGTCAGGTTGCCGCTGTAGCCCGCAATGCGCGCTTGGCTGCCCTTGCCACCACGCCAATACCATTCAGTAATCTCTAGCCAATCACCACGCAGCACGGTGCGCAGGCGGCCTTCTTGCAAATCGACACCATCGACCAAGGAACGCAGGGCCAGTTGATCGGCGTTGATGTGGCCCTGCCAGCGCGGCGCTTGGCGCGTGCCCGACAGCGTGGCATCGGCATGGAGCGTGCCACGGATACGCCAGCCCGGCGGAGCCAGCACCGACCAGACGCCCATGTCCGGCAACTTCGCCTGCACACGGGCGGCCAGTGGGGCATCGTCAGTCCAAACCCAGCCAGACTCTTCGCGCTTTAAGCGGGTATTGGCCTGCGCTTGTACTTGCCCGGCTTGGGCGCTGTCCCACACCAGTTGGGCGCGCACGTTGTCATCCACCGCGTTGAGCTGCAAGCGGGCTTGGCGCAGTCCGGCAGGGGTGGCAGCACCTTGTTCGTGCAGCAGTTGCACATCGCCTTGGGTACGTTGCACTTGCAGTTGTGCGCGCAGGCTAGGGTGGGTTTGAACGTCCCAATCGGCCTCTAGCAGCAGGTGGTCACTGGCCAATCCTGCTGCGGCCAGCACCGGGGTCTTGGCCGGGGCCAGCGCATCCACCCACGCCAAGGGCAAGCCCGCCAGATGGCCGCGTGTTTGCAACTGCATAGCGCCGGGTGCACCCCAGCGCGATTGCAGCGGCTGCCACTGTAGTTGCACCGTGCCCGGCAGCGGGCCGGTGATGCGGGCCTGCCCAGCGGCTACCTCCAACATGGCTTGTACCCTACCAGCGGTGGGTGGATGCCAAACGGCATCCAATGCCTGATCGAGGGTGAGGTTCCAACGACCAGCGCGCTCTTGGTGTTGCAGTTGCAACTGCAAAGCGCTGAGTTGGGCTTTCCACGGGCTGGTGGCGGTGCTGCCGTCGCGTTGGGCTTGGAGTTGGCTGTGCAGGGTGGCGCGGTAGGGGGCCATGCCCGCTTGTGCATCCAAGCGTAGAGCGGCCTGTTGGGCGCTGCCAGAGGCTTGCGCTTGCACCGCCGTCAGTTCTAGCCGTTGCGCTGGTACGTCGGCGCTGGTAACGGGTTGCGCCAACACCAAGGTAGGAATCGCCAAGGTGGCCTCCCAGCGCAAGGGAGTGGCCGGGCTGGCACGGGGGGCAACCGGGGGGCGCACGCTGTCCCAGCCCCCTTGCCAATGCAGTGCCAATTGTGCTTGCCCCTGTACGCTGTGGCCGGGCAACAGTGCTGGTACACCCGGCAAGGTTTGTAACCATTGCAGCAGGCGCTCGGCATGGTGGACTTGGCCTTGCAGCTTGCCTTGGCCCTGCACGGCACCCAGCAAGCCGCTGGCATCCCATTGGGCACCGGGCACAGTCAATGCGAAGGTGCCTCGCACGACGGGGGCAGGCCCCCACAGCAAGCTCACCTTATCAGCTTGGAGCTTGGCTTGCAAAGCCTCAACCTGCACGCTCTGCAAATCCAGCGTGGGGGCTTGCCAATGGCCTTGGACTTGAATTTTTTGGATGGGCAAGCCTGCCATTTTTCCTGCCGCTGGGGCTGGTGCTGCCCGCACATCGACACTGAAATCCACGGCTACGCCATCTGGGCTTTGGGCGCGCACCCAACCGTTCAAAGGGGCGGCATCCAAACGGCTATGCAGGGCTGCTGGATTGAGGCTTTGTAGCTGCGCACTGCCCTGCACCATCTGGGTGGCTGGGGTGTAGCGGCCTTGCAGTTCTACCCGGCCAGCCCCCAGTTGTAGCAGGGCTTGGGGCAGATGCCATTGCTGGCCGTCATAGTGGGCTTGGGCGTTGAGCTGACTGAAGGGCAGGCGCTGCCGATCCCATGGGCCAGGGCTATCGTTGCGCA
>JAIESZ010000283.1 GCA_019745615.1 Burkholderiaceae bacterium | reverse complement strand
TTGGAATGACAAGTTTCTGGTGCTAGAAGATTCACTGAGCGAAGTCTTTTGCGGTGGCGCGCATGGCAATGCTTCTCTGGGCATTTCCACCTTTGATTTAGACAACGGTGCCAAGGTCAACACTTGGGGTTGGATCAAAGGGGGGCAGAAGGCGGTAGAAGTGGCGGTGGACAAGGACTACCAGCCCACCCCATCGCGGTTGCGGGCGTTGTTAGAAAAGCATAACCCCCGCACCGATGGGGAGTGTGGCGAGGCTGCCCCGCAGATGTCGATTTTTGATCCCTATCCCACGGCCAAGGGCTTGGTGTTCAATACCCACTTTTTTCATGCGCTGCGGGCCTGTAATGATGAGATTACCTTGTCTTGGAAACAAATGGCCCCGTTCCTCACCCCTGCCGGACAGGCCGCAGCCCAGCAGGCGGTGCGGCCCTGAGCGCAGAGCTAAAAACAGCTACTGCGTGGTGGCTCAAAAGCCGCGCATCGTGGCCCACTCCTCAAACGGGGCGCGGCCTGACACCAAGGTGTTGATGGGGGCCGTAGGGTCTTCGTAGCCTAGTGCGACGCCGCACGCGATGGTGTAGGGCTGGGGCAGCGCCAGCGGCTCGCGCAGGGTTTCGGTGTATTTGCGCCAAAAGCCTTGGGCACAGGTAGCCAGCCCGTTTGCCGTGGCTTGTAGCATCAGCGATTGCAGGTAGATGCCCACATCCATCCACTGCGGATCGCCCATGCGCTCGTCAATGCAGACAAAAATACCCACGGGAGCACCAAAAAACTGGGCGTTTTTGGCCAGTTGTTGCAGGCGCGCTGCTTTGTCTTCGCGCGGAATCTCTAGCGTGCGGTACAGCGCTTCGCCATTGGCAAAGCGGCGGCTGCGGTAGGGCTCCCACAGGTTGGCAGGATAAGACATGCTGTTGGCATATTCTTGTGGATTGGACTCGCTGGCCGCTTGCAGTATTTGGGCCAAAGGCGCGCCGGTCAGGGCCATAACGCGCCAAGGTTGCAGGTTGCCCCCCGAAGCCGCGCAGGAGGCGCGCTCCAGTATTTCATGCACCAAGGCAGCGCTAGGGGCTTGGGGCAAAAAGGCGCGCACGGATCGGCGTTGCTGCAAGGCTTGGGATACATCCATCAGTCTGGTCTCTTGAAATAAATAAAAAATGGGCGTTGGGTTACTTACCAACCAGCGCATTGAGCTTGTCTGCCTCAAAGTGTTCTTGGCGTGCGGCGTCGGCAGGCACGCAATTGCCGCTTTGCGGCGCAGCTGCCAGCTTTTCTATGGCCTGCCATAGCAAAGCGATTTGGTGCTCTTGGGTGCTGGCGCTGTCGATCAGGCCGCGCATGGCTTGCGAGAGTGGATCGTCGCTTTGCGTAACGCCATAGGCAGAAAAGCCCATTTTGGAGGCGGCTTCCTCGCGGCGTACGTCGGCTTGGGCCTCAATGATGCGCGCCGGGTTGCCTACCGCTGTAGCACCTGCTGGCACGGGCTTGGTGACTACGGCATTGCTGCCAATTTTGGCACCATCGCCCACCGTAAAGCCGCCCAACACCTTGGCACCGGCCCCCACCACCACATTGGCCCCCAAGGTAGGGTGGCGCTTGGTGCCCTTGTAGAGCGAAGTGCCCCCCAGCGTAACACCGTGGTAAATCGTGCAACCGGGGCCAATTTCGGCGGTTTCGCCAATCACCACCCCCATGCCGTGGTCGATAAAGACGCAGGGGGCAATGCGCGCGCCAGGGTGAATCTCAATACCAGTCAACCAACGGGCCGTGTGCGAAATAAAACGCCCCAGCCATTTGAGGCCATGTGTCCAGCACCAGTGTGCGCGCCGGTGTAGCACGAGGGCGTGCAGGCCGGGGTAGCAGGTCAGCACCTCCCAGCGGCTGCGCGCAGCCGGGTCGCGCTCAAGAATGCACTGGATGTCAGAGCGTAAACGAGAAAACATGGGCAGGTGTCAGTGCAACAAAAGAGCGTGGCAGTGTAGGGGGTATCGATACCTCATGGGGCCTCTGCGGCAGGAAGCCATAACGTCACTGTGGTGCCAACCCCCACGGCACTGTGGATGTCCACGGTGCCGTGGTGCAGCTCGATGATCTCTTTGACCAAGCTCATGCCCAGCCCGGTGCCAGGAATATTGCCCGTGGTGTCAGCACGGTAAAAACGCTCAAATATCCGTGCAGTCTGCTCTGGTGTCATTCCCATGCCGTGGTCTTGCACACGAATGCCCACCCATGGCGCTGGGGTAGCGTCAAGCAGTGGGCGGTTTTGTTGGAGTAGGCTAAC
This sequence comes from Burkholderiaceae bacterium, assembly GCA_019745615.1. GTDB lineage: Bacteria > Pseudomonadota > Gammaproteobacteria > Burkholderiales > Burkholderiaceae_C > Simplicispira. Next base: position 1,033 of record JAIESZ010000283.1, on the reverse strand, counting down.
AACGACTTGCCCACCGGCAGGAGAGTATTTGTGCGCATTGGAGACGATGTTGCGCACCGCCTGCATCAGTTTTTTCTGGTCGGCGCGTACCCAGCAGATATTTTGGAGCAGATTCAGTATCGGTGGCATTTGCCCGGCTGGTACACCAAAATCAGACACCACTTGGTGTACTAGCTGACCCGCATCAAGGTGGTCAAAGACAAAATCTTTGCCGCGCCGCTCTTCAATACGCACCAAATCGAGCAACTCGTTGATGATGGCAATCATCAATTCGGACTGGCGGTGGATGATGCCCAGAATGTCTTGGCGTTTGTCTTTAGTAAAGTCTTTAGCCAACATCAGCTCGGTATAGCCAAAGATACTGACCATCGGCGTGCGCAGTTCATGGGCCGCGTGCGACAGAAATTCGCTTTTCATCCGGTCAATTTCGGTTTCGTGCGTCACGTCCCGGAAATACAAAATCTGTGAAACAAGGTTGGCTTTAGAGATGCGCAGGCCCACTTCGAGTACGCGCTTTTCTGGGCGATGTAGCTCCATCAGCTGACGTTCTGGTGAGGCTGTAGCAGATGTCTCAAGGCTGTCGGTGTGGGGCGCGTTTAACCGGTTTTTCAGGGAGGCTATGCCCGGAAATTGCGCTGACTCTAGGCACGTTTGTGCCAGATGGGCAGAAAACTCTGCTTCGTTCAGTCCCACAGTTTCGTCCAGTGCCATGCCGGTCATGCGTGAAAAGGCCGGACTCACATATTTAACGCAGCCTTGGGCATCAAAAGAGACAAAACCATCGGGGCTCAGGTCAAAAATAGCATTGAGTTGCTCGGTGCGGTCTTGGATGCGTTCTAGGGCCAGTTCCAGTTCTTTTTGCGCCTCTAGGCGCATCCAGTTTTCAGTGGTCAACTGCACATGGTTTTGGGCCAACTGGGCATTTTTTTCCTGCAAAGATTGGGCGATGCGCGCCGCCTCTTGGTTGGCACACGTCAATTGCTCGACACGTTCAGCGATGGCTTGCGACATCACGTTAAAGGCAGCCCCCAAG
>JAIESZ010000113.1 GCA_019745615.1 Burkholderiaceae bacterium | reverse complement strand
CCAGCGCGCTTGCGGTCGCTTTCCTTCAAGTGGCGCTTGCGCAGGCGCACGCTCTTGGGGGTGATTTCGACCAGTTCGTCGTCTTCGATAAACTCAACGCCGTATTCCAGCGTCAGATCAATCGGGGGCGTGATCTTGATGGCGTCTTCCTTGCCAGAAACGCGGAAGTTGGTCAGTTGCTTGGTGCGGGTAGCATTGACCACCAGATCGTTGTCACGGCTGTGGATACCCACAATCATGCCTTCATATACCGGATCATTGGCCTTAACGAACATACGGCCACGGTCGTCCAGCTTGCCCAAGGCGTAGGTGAAAATTTCGCCTTCGTCCATCGAGATCAGCACGCCATTCTTACGGCCACCAATGTCGCCCTTGTGCGGCTCATAGCAGTCAAAAATGTTGGCGATCAGGCCAGAACCACGGGTCAAGTTCAAGAACTCGTTGGTAAAGCCAATCAGGCCACGGGCCGGAATACGGTACTCTAGGCGCACGCGACCACGGCCATCGGGTTCCATGTTCACCAATTCGCCCTTGCGCTCGCCCAAGGCTTGCATCACGCCGCCTTGGTGGGACTCTTCGATGTCGGCAGTGACCAGCTCGATAGGCTCGTGCTTGACGCCATCAACGTCCTTGAACAGCACGCGTGGCTTAGACACGGCCATTTCGTAGCCTTCGCGGCGCATGTTTTCCAGCAAAATGGTCAAGTGCAGTTCGCCCCGGCCCATCACTTCAAAAATGCCTTCTTCGTCGGTCTCATTGACGCGCAGGGCCACGTTGTGTTGCAGCTCTTTTTGCAGACGATCCCAGATTTGGCGGCTGGTCACATACTTGCCTTCGCGGCCAGCCAGCGGGCTGGTGTTGACGCAGAAGTTCATGGTCAGCGTTGGCTCATCGACCTTGAGCATGGGCAGCGGTGCGGGGTTGAGCGGGTCAGTCACCGTCACGCCAATACCGATGTCAGCAATGCCGTTAATCAGCACGATTTCGCCGGGGCCAGCTTCGGTGGCTTGCACACGATCCAAACCTTGGAAGGTCAGCACTTGGTTGACACGGCCTTTGATGGATTTGCCGTCTGGGCCTTCCATCACTACCACGTCCATGTTGGGCTTGATGGTGCCTTGGCTGATGCGGCCCACGCCAATACGGCCGACAAAGGTGGAAAAGTCCAGCGCAGAGATTTGCAGTTGCAGCGGCGCAGCTGGGTCGCCCTTTTGCGCGGGCACGTGCTTGAGCACGGTGTTGAACAGGGCGGACATATCTGGGCCCCACTGTTCACCGGGCGCGCCTTCTTCCAGCGACGACCAGCCGTTGATACCCGAAGCATAAACCACGGGGAAGTCCAACTGCTCATCGGTAGCGCCGAGCTTGTCAAACAAGTCAAAAGCGGCATTGACCACCTTGTCGGGGTTGGCACCGGGCTTGTCCACCTTGTTCACGACGACGATGGGCTTGAGGCCCAAAGCCAGCGCTTTCTTGGTCACGAAGCGGGTTTGGGGCATCGGGCCTTCTTGGGCGTCGATCAGCAGCACCACGCCATCGACCATCGACAGCGCGCGTTCGACTTCACCACCGAAGTCCGCGTGGCCGGGGGTATCGACGATGTTGATGTGGGTACCTTCCCAGCTCACAGCGCAGTTCTTGGCCAAGATGGTAATGCCACGCTCTTTTTCGATGGCATTGTTGTCCATCACGGTATCGACGACTTTTTCGTGCTCGGCAAAGGTGCCGGACTGGCGCAGCAACTGATCGACCATGGTGGTTTTACCGTGGTCAACGTGGGCGATGATGGCGATATTACGGATTTGTTTACTCATGATTTTTCCAAAATGCTGGCAGCAGGGGCGGCCAGCGTACGACTTTCCAGAATTTGTTGAATTTCTAACGGGCTAAGGAGGCGGTCTGGAATCAATTCTCCCGCCACGGTATGCCCAACGCCTAACAAGGCGGGTGGCTCTTGCCCAAACACGGCCACCGCCGCGTGGTCGGGCCAAGCACCACGTCGGCGCAGCCCAGACAGAAAGCGCCCGGCATCTTCGCTGCCCAATGTGACAGGCAGATGCTCGACCAACAGGGCCTCAGGGGGCAATAGGCAAGCCAAGCGCTGCGCCTCGTCCATTGCCTCTAGCTCGGCCAAGGTGACACAGCGCTCCACACCCAAGCCACCCGTGTCAATGCGGCGCAAAAAGCTCAGGTGGCCGCCACAACCGAGTGCCGCGCCGACGTCCTCGCCCAGCGTGCGGATATAAGTGCCTTTGCTGCATGTCACCACCATTTTGAGGAGGGGCTGGCCTTGGTCATCCGACGATAGCGTGAAGGCCAAAGCGTGAATATCGACCTCGCGGGCGGCACGCTCTACCTCGACACCGGCCCGTGCATATTCATACAGGGCCTTGCCATCTTTTTTCAGCGCACTGTACATGGGCGGCACCTGGCGGATCGGCCCGGTAAACTGCTGCTGCACCGCAGCCAAACACTCAGGGGTGAGCATTTCAGGGGTGATGGCACATTCGCGCAGCACCTCGCCTTCGGCATCACCGGTGGTCGTGGTCGCGCCCAATCGGACAATGGCTTCGTAGGTTTTGGCAGCATCAAGCTGCAACTGGCTGAACTTGGTGGCCGCACCAAAGCACAGCGGCAGCACACCAGTGGCTAACGGGTCGAGCGTGCCGGTATGGCCCGCTTTTTCGGCGCGCAGCAACCATTTGGCTTTTTGCAAAGCATCGTTGCTGGAAAAGCCCAGCGGTTTGTCCAGCAGCAACACCCCATGCACAGGGCGGCGCTGCACCCTCGTGCGTGGCGCGTTCATGCTCAATCCTCTTTAGCGCGGGAAGAAACTGCCTTGGCAATCAAGGCATTCATGTCAGCAGCACGCTCGCTGGTGCGGTCGTAGACGAAATGCAGCGTGGGCACGGTGTGGATGTGCAGGCGCTTGAACAGGCCATTGCGCAGGAAGCCTGCGGCCTGGTTCAAGCCCTCTTGCGTTTGCTGGGGGTCGCCCACCAGCAAACTGAAGAACACCTTGGCATGGGCGTAGTCGGGAGTGACCTCTACGCCCTGCAACGTCACCATACCCACACGCGGGTCTTTCAACTCGCGCGCAATGAGTTCGGTCAGATCGCGTTGGATCTGATCGGCCACCTTGAAGGCACGGTTGGGCGTAGCAGACTTTTTGGCAGCCATGGTTTACAGCGTCCGCGCAATTTCCTTGATCTCGAAGAACTCCAGCTGATCACCTTCTTTGATGTCGTTGTAGTTCTTGAGCTTGATACCGCACTCGAAGCCTTCTTTGACTTCCTTGACGTCGTC
>JAIESZ010000165.1 GCA_019745615.1 Burkholderiaceae bacterium | reverse complement strand
GCAGCGTTGCGTGCAGGCAGCACCGTGCCACGGCATTCGCCAAAACCAATGCGCGCTGCACCGGGCTTTTCACACCAACCGCGCAAAATGACGGTATCGCCATCTTCCAAAAAGCTGCGTTGCTCATCGGGGGCGCCGGGGCCGCTCAGGGTGATGGGTTCACGGCCCCCTTTGGTCAGCTCAATCAGGGCACCCGCCTCAGAGGCAGTGGGGCCAGAGATGGTGCCAGTACCCAGCAAATCGCCCGGTTGCAGGTTGCAGCCGCCCACGGTATGGTGGGCCAGCATTTGCGCTGCTGTCCAGTACTGGTGACGGAAGCTGGTTTGCGACACCCGCACCGGGGCCGCACCGGCGGCGCGGCGCTGGGGGGTATCAATGGACACTTCCAGTTGGATATCCAATGCACCCGCAGCGTTGTTGCTGGCATCGTCCAGATAGGGCAGGGGCTTGGGGTCAGCCTCAGGGCGTGTCCACGCTTGGCGATAGGGGGCCAGCGCCTCCATCGATACAATCCAAGGCGATACCGTGGTAGCAAAGTTCTTGGACAAGAAGGGGCCTAAGGGTTGGTATTCCCAGGCTTGGATGTCGCGGGCAGACCAATCGTTGAGCAGGCACAAGCCAAAGATATGTTGTTCAGCCTCGGCCAGTGGCACGGCATCGCCCAGATCGTTGCCTGCGCCAATGTAAATGCCCAGTTCCAGCTCATAGTCTAGGCGTTTGCAGGGGCCAAATACTGGCTCGGTAGCACCAGCAGGCAAGGATTGGCCCAGTGGGCGGCGGAACTCTTGGCCGCTCACGCCAATGCTAGAAACGCGGCCATGGTAGCCCACCGGAATCCAGCGGAAATTGGGCAGTACCGGATCGGTGCCGTTGTCACCGCGCAAAATTTTGCCAATATTGGCCGAGTGGTGAACCGAAGTGTAAAAATCGGTGTAATCGCCAATTTGGGCGGGCACGTTGTATTCGACTGCCACTTGCGGGATCAGGCAGGTGCGCAGGGCATCTACGTTGGGGCCTTCGGCCCCTTCTTTCAGCAGATCAAACAAACCGTGGCGCAGCGCCTGCCAAGCATCAGGCCCCAAGGCCATCAGCACATTAAGGTTATGGTACGCACCAGCCAAGGCGGCCTCAGCAGCGCGCCCTTCTAAGCAGCCGACCACCACCACGCGTGCCAAATCAATCACTTGGTCGCCAATCGCAATGCCCCCCCGAAACGCCTCATCTTCGCGAAAATGGCGAAAGACGGCAATAGGCAGATTCTGGATCGGAAAATCACAGCCGGGCACATTGGCCGAAGCCAGCCAGCTGCGGGCGGCGGAATCGTGGGTATGGTTCAGTGCAATCATGCGGTTGGTCTTTCTGGATGAAGGAGAAGCCTTGGCCGGGGGCGGCGCAGTGCCGCAAGGCCGGGTTTGTACATTGTGGGGCAAACTATGCGTATAAAAAACGAAATCTCCCGCCCTTTTACCGTGCAATCGCTTTGTTGCCGTTTGCAACAGACAGCGCTAGATGGGTGCATCCGGTAGGCGTGCGCGGTACACTTGCTAGCTTACGGACGCGCGCTTTTTTCGCTCCTCTTCAACCCTTCTCGCCCATGGCCATAGACACTGCGGTGCAAAACCGCTCCAGCTTTGACCTCAAGAGCGCTTTACTGCCCGTCGTGGCCGTAATGCTCAAGAGCACCGATGTCGGGGTACTGGCTGCCGAACTGGCCCAGCGCTTGGCCGCCGACCCGGATTTTTTTGACAACGACCCGGTGCTGATTGACCTGACCGGTGTGCGTGAAGACCCCGCACCTATCGATTTTGCGGCGCTCACCCGTTTACTGCACCAGCACCACACCGTGCCGGTAGCCGTACGCGGTGGTAGCGCCGTACAAATGGCCGCCGCTCGTAGCGTGGGGCTGGTAGCGGCCCCTGATGCACCGCCCACGCGCGCCCCAACCCCGCCTGAGGTGCGTGAAATCATCCATGAGGTGGTGCATGAAGTCGAGGTAATACGCCCTGCCCCTAGGGTGCCCACCGTGGTGGTAGACAAGCCCTTGCGTTCGGGCCAACAGGTGTATGCACGCGGTGCCGATCTGGTGGTGTTGGCAATGGTCAGTTTTGGGGCCGAGGTCATTGCCGACGGCAACATCCATGTCTACGCACCGCTGCGTGGGCGCGCCATTGCCGGAGCACGGGGCGATACCGGAGCGCGCATTTTCACCACTTGCATGGACCCCCAACTGATTTCCATCGCAGGCATTTACCGCACCACTGAGGTCGCCATCGCAGCCGATGTGGTGGGCAAACCGGCCCAAGTACGGCTGGATGGCGAAAAATTACTCATCGAACCCCTCTGAGCACCCGCAGCGCACTACCCGCCAGCTGGAGTCCAGATCAGAATCTCACATATCGCACAGGAATTGCAATCCATGGCCAAAATTGTTGTCGTGACCTCGGGCAAGGGGGGTGTCGGAAAAACCACCACCAGCGCCGCATTTTCTTCTGGTCTCGCAATGCGCGGCCACAAAACCGCTGTCATAGACTTTGATGTCGGGCTGCGCAACCTTGATCTCATCATGGGCTGTGAGCGCCGTGTGGTCTATGACCTCATTAACGTCATCCAAGGCGAGGCCAACCTCAGCCAAGCGCTCATCAAAGACAAAAACTGCGACAACCTGTTTATTCTCGCGGCCTCACAAACGCGCGACAAAGACGCCCTGACCCTCGAAGGTGTGGGCAAGGTGCTGAAAGATTTGGCCGATATGGGCTTTGCCTATGTCATTTGCGATTCTCCGGCGGGCATCGAAACCGGTGCCCTGATGGCCATGCACTTTGCCGATGAGGCATTGGTGGTCACTAATCCTGAGGTCTCTTCGGTGCGCGACTCTGACCGCATTTTGGGTATGTTGGGCAGCAAAACGCAGCGCGCCATCGATGGTGGCGAGCCAATCAAAGAGCATCTGCTCATCACCCGCTACGACGCCAATCGGGTAGAAGACGGCCACATGCTGTCCATCACCGACATCCAAGACATCTTGCGTATTCCGCTGATTGGCGTGGTGCCCGAATCTGAAGAGGTGCTGCAAGCGTCCAATCAGGGCCTGCCCGCCATTCACCTCAAGGGCACCGATGTGGCAGAGGCCTACCACGACGTCGTGGCACGCTTCTTAGGTGAGGACAAGGCTATGCGCTTTACCGATGCGCAAAAGCCTGGCTTCTTTAAGCGCATCTTTGGCGGGAGGTAGGCAGCACATGTCTTTGCTGACCTTGTTTTTGGGGGAGAAAAAAACCTC
>JAIESZ010000313.1 GCA_019745615.1 Burkholderiaceae bacterium | reverse complement strand
TCCAAGCTATCGTGCAATTGGCTTTTGGTTTGGCGGTGGTGGGCGGTGGCTTCGCGCCCCTCAATAGCCAACTGGCGAAAAGGATTGGTCGGATCAGCACCGAGCTTTTCTAGGCCCGCCGCAAAATCTTCGCTGTGCCAAAACCCCAAAGCCGCCCGTGCGTGCTGCTTGAATTTGATGATATCCAGCGCCTTGATGATGATGACGATCCACGACGCCAGCGACATGCCCAGCAGCAGCACTGCTACCAGACGGGTGACAAAATCACCCTGCATCCAGACGTGGGCCAAGCCAAATTGCGATTCCATGAAAACTCCTGACGATGGATGTAATTATTCGAGAACAAAATTGATCGGCACCAGATTCCACATGGTCTCAGGTACACCGTTGCGCTTGCCGGGCACAAAGCGCCAACGCATCACGGCCTCTTGGGCTTGGCGGTCTAACCGGTCATAGCCGCTCGATTGCTGTAATTGCACCTGCTGGGGCAACCCATCAGCACCAATCAGCACGCGCAGCACGACCTTGCCTTGCTCGCCCATGCGCTTGCTGATAGCCGGGTAGGCTGGCGCTGGGTTTTGCAGATAAGCGGCGTTGCTCGAAGGCAACTCAATCCGTGGCGGGGCCGGGGGTGCTGGAGGAGCAGGTGGTGCCGGAGGGGAGGGCGGCGCTACTGGTGCAGACACAGGGGCCGGAGCCGCCTCGCTGGCTTGCACTACGGGGGCATTGGGGGTGGCTGGTGCATGGGCCACTGGCAGCGGCACAGGGGCAGGCGCAGGCCGTGGCACCGGGGTTTTAACCACCGCCGGGCGCGGCGCGGGCGGCGTCTTGGGTGCAGGCGGTGCCGGAGGTGGGGGCGCTGGGGGCGGAGCCGCCACCAGAAACTCTGCCAACACTTCGGCAGGTACCACTACTTCTTGTGGAGCTGCCTTGCGCAACAACCCTGCCTGCAAAGTCCACAGCCCGACGGCATGGGCCAGCACCACGCCAGAAGCAATCAGCGCATGGCGGGCAGAAACCACAGGAAGAGCAACACGATCAAAAGAAGACATAGAACCATCAATAACGGCCAGCACCCCAAGCCAATATAAAACTTACACCCGGTGGGGCCTGCTCAACGGTGAAAAATCCACCAAGCCGAAACCACTACCAACAAGGCACTGCCTGCAAAGATGGACAGCATCATGGCTAACTAGACCCCAGCCCCGTGGGCATGGGGCGCTACCAACATATTGTGCAAAGCCGCCACAGGCCGACTGGCATGGCACTGGGCCACCACATCGCGGGCGCAGCTTTCGCAGCGGCCACATTGGGTAGCCACACCCAGCTCAAACTGAATATCGTCAAACCCCATGCCAGCGTGGGCATGGCGGGCAATGTCACGGTCAGAGACCCGGCGGCAAACACACACAATCATGACAGACACTCCAGCAAATAAAACCGTTGGAAGAACTGCCTGAATTATAAATGAGAATTCTTCTCATTCAATAAATCTATGCTGCCAAGATGGGATTACGCCCGACGCTAGGCTGGGTTGCCCAGCACATTGGCCGCTGCCACATCGGCCAGTGTGGCGCAGCCCATCAGAGCCATCGTGGCTTCCAGCTCATCGCGCAACAGACGCAGCACATGGGCTACGCCCACCGCCCCGGCGTTGGCCAAGCCATGAATAGCGGGCCGCCCCAGTAATATGGCACTGGCCCCCAGCGCCAGCGCCTTGAACACATCGGTGCCCCGGCGAATACCGCCATCCACCAGCACCGGCAAGCGCCCCTGTACGGCCTGTACCACCGCAGGCAGCGCTTGGGCAGTGGGCAAGGCCGTATCCAGCGTGCGCCCACCGTGGTTAGACACAATCAACCCGGCCACACCGATGGCAGCGGCCTGTCGGGCGTCGTCGGGGTGCAGCACTCCCTTCAGCAGCACGGGCAAGCGGGTGATGGATTGCAGCCATTGCACATCGTCCCAAGTGGGGGCATCGTGCAATAAATCATCGAACAGGGCACTGTGCCCCGCCTGCAAGGGCCGGGACGGGCGCGGTGGCAAGCCATCCAAATTGACCGCACGGATGCCGGGGGGCAAATGGAACCCCACCCGGCGCTCGCGGTCGCGGATGCCGCTCACTGGGGCATCCACTGTCAGCACCAGGGCTTCGTAACCCGCCGCCTCGGCGCGCTGCACCAAAGTGCGGGTAAAGCCCCGGTCATGCTGTAAATACAACTGAAACCACAGTGGGCCACGGCCTGCATCGGCCAAAAAGGCTTGCGCCACCGTCTCTAGCGGGGTACTGGCTTGGGTGCTTAACACCATGCCCGTGCCCAAAGCGGCGGCGGCATAGGCGCTGGCTAATTCACCATCGACATGGGCTAGCCTTTGAAACGCCACCGGAGCCAACATCATGGGATGCGCCAAGGTACGGCCCAGCAAGGTAGTGCGGGTATGGCCGCCCGCCAAGCGCTGCAACACACGCGGTTGCAGGCGCAAGGCATCCCAAGCTGTGCGGTTGGCGCGCAAGGTGACTTCATCACCGGCACCACCGCCAAAATAGGCCCAAGCGTTATCGTCGAGGTGTTGCCTAGCCTGCTGCTCGTGGTCGGCCAAATTGACGATGCTGGCGGGCACCGTCTGGCGTTGTAATCTGTGCATCATCTGCTCAGACATCGGCCCACATGCGCAGCAGGTTATGGTAAGTGCCCGTCAGCCCCACCACGGCGGGGGCAGTTTCACCCACGGCACTGCGCAAGCGCAGCAAGTCCATGTCCATATCGAACAGCAATTGGCGCTGTTCTAGCGGGCGCACCATGCTTTCTATCCAAAAGAAGCTGGCAATGCGCACCCCCCGCGTCACCGGGGCCACTTGGTGCACGGTAGAGCTGGGATAGAGCACCATATCGCCCGCAGGCAATTTGATGGCTCGCTCCCCTTGAGCCTCACGGATCAGCAATTCGCCGCCGTCGTACTCCTCTGGCTGGGCCAGAAAAATGGTACAAGACAAATCGCTGCGCACCCACTGCTCTGGGTAGCGTGAGCGCAGCACGGCACCATCGACATGGTTGCCATAAAAGTTGCTGTCGCCACTGTAGCGGTTAAACAGCGGATTAAAAATCCTTTTGGGCAAGGCCGCTGAAAAGAACAAGGCATCGCGCTGCAAGGCCGCCAGCACCAAGGCACGCAATTGCTGCGCTTGGGGGCTGTCTTGGGCCAATTGCTCATTGCGCTTGTGTGCCAGCGCCTGCCCACCGGCACTGCT
>JAIESZ010000039.1 GCA_019745615.1 Burkholderiaceae bacterium | reverse complement strand
GCGCATTAAAGACAAGCACGCCAAAGTGCTGTGTCAGCTGGCGCGCGAAGTTAATCAAGTGTGGAACCACGTCAATGAGGTATCGGCCAAAGCTGCGCGCCCTTACGATGGCCAGCCGACCTACTTGTCCGGCTACGACCTGCAAAAGCTCACCGCAGGCTACAGCAAGTGCGAGGGCGTCAGTGTTGGTAGCGGCACGGTGCAGCTGGTGTGCGTTGACTACGCCACGCGGCGCAAGCAGTTCAAGAAAACGAAGCTGCGCTGGCGCGTCTCCAACCGCAAGTCCTCCAAGTATTCTCTGGGCTGGGTGCCATTTAAGGTCGGGCACGTGAAGTACAAGGCCGGGCAGCTTCAGTTTGCTGGGCACAAGTTAAGCCTGTGGGACAGCTACGGCCTGGCTAAGTACGACCTGCGCTCGGGCTCCTTTAGCGAAGACAGCCGTGGCCGCTGGTATTTCAATGTCGCCGTAGAGGTTCCAGAACTCATCGGCCCCCAACGCCCAGCACCCGCCGTCGGCATCGACCTTGGCCTAAAAGACTGCGCCACAGCATCCGACACGCAACAAGTACATGGCCGCTGGTATCGCGAGCATGAGCTGAAACTGGGCAAGGCGCAGCGCGCCCACCAGAAAAAGCGCGTCAAGGCCATTCACGCCAAAATCAAGAACCAGCGTAAAGATGCGCTGCATAAATTCAGCACCGCGATGGTGCAACAAAACGCCGCCATCTTCGTGGGCGACGTCGCTAGCAGCAAGCTGGTGAAAACCAAGATGGCCAAGAGCACGCTGGACGCGGGCTGGTCAGCACTGAAGACAATGTTGGACTACAAGAGCCAATCGGCCGGTATTGTCTTTATGGAAGTCAACGAAGCATATACAACTGCGATGAATTGGTCGAAGACCAAGAACGCAAAGGCGCTCGCGCCGTGCCGAAGGCCCCAAACTTGCTCGTGCTGCGGGAGCATTCCCGCCAGCAGTCCGAAAGGTAGGGCAGGACTTGGAATAGGGAATGGGCGTGCAGTGATTGCGCGGCGGGGCATCGCCGTCTAGCAGTAGGAATCTCCGGGGTTTAAGCCCAGAGAGGATGTCAAGTGTCCCGCAACCCATGCCGCAGGCTCCCCACTCCAGCCCTGGGTATGGCCCTGGGCCTCAAATCGCTGAGGTGCGATTCAGATGGTGGCCAAGTGCCTGCGCAAAAGTTCTATCAGAACATGCAGGATAAACTCGCTACGGCGCAGCGGGCCGGTAAAAGCCATCGCGTGCGTGCTATCCACGCAAAAATAGCCAACCGGCGCAAAGACTATTTGCACAAACTCGCCACCCGCCAGGTGCGAGAGCATGCGGCCATCTTTGTCGGCAATGTCCACGCCGCTGGACTGGCGAAAACAAACCCTAGATTGGCCAAGAGCGTTTGGAGGCGTCGGGGTCAACCTACAATATAGCTCGTGCCTAACTAAAATCCACCCTTGCGGAGGGTGGATTGAGGATTTCCGCTTAATTACGGAAGAGTATGGGCAAATTTTTGGCCATCCACTTTTCTACCAGAGCAGCCACTTCGGTATAAACCGAAGAAGCAATCTTGTAGTCAGACAGGCACCGGGTTACTCCGGTGTACTTCATGTTGCGCACTCGGCGTAGCGCATCCACAGCGTTGGCAAGTCCAGAAGACGCACCAAGCTCAGCACACGCTCCCTCAAGCACATAAATGTGGTGATTTTCAGCGCATGCGCTTTTGACCCCCAAACACGCCAACAAAGCTGAGCAGAGTGTGTACATAGCGTCGTACACAGCTTCCACACGCGTATCGAAGGATAGCTGCGCGACCTTCGAGTCAGCCAACTTACGTTCCGAGGCAGCCAAAAGGTTTTGGACTGCGACCTTATCGGGCTGAACCGAGGTAAAAACCCCAAGAGCCTTGAGTTCACTGGATGTACGCATTTTTATCCCCTTTTAACGTGATGGAGTAATCCCAGATTTCTGTCCAGAAAACAAATCCGGAGCTAAGGTGTGTTCGGATATCTTCAGGGCTAATCGTCACGACATTGATGTCGCGATGGTGCTTTGCCCGCAAATCAGCGAAGGCCATTTGAGCTTCGATTGACGAGATGTCGCGTGCGACCACCAAGACATCGACATCGCTGGTTGCGGTATCAGTACCTTTAGCGACCGACCCAAACAGCAACACTAATTCGGCAAAATCCAAAGAGGCTGCGGTGGCCTCCAAGTCTTTACGGAACTGTGTGGCTGCGGTGAAGAGCTGCTTCAGCGCATTAAACAGAGGCGAAGCCTTGTTGATGCGATATGCAATTCCTCGTTTGTCGTCAAGCCTTAGCACCAGCTGACTATCAGTCAGCCGAGTCAGTAGGCTTTTGAGGTTGCTAGAGTCAACTCCAGCAGCCTTTGCCAAGCCACGCAAGTGGTAGGCGTCATCGCAATGCGTCAGCAGCTCATCGAGAACTTTGACTTTGGCCTCACTTCCAAAGAGGGTAATCAGTGCTTTCATCATATTTCCTTAATTTTGTATAGCAGGTGCGGTAAAGTCTACCGCAAATCCGCCGTGAATTCCATGATGCTGTATAGCTTCGGCGCGTGTAATATTCAATTTGAACGAGGGAAATTGCCCAATTTTTCAGCAAAAGTTCGCTGCCGACGCCCGCCGGGGGCCGGGTAAGCCACCTTAAAGGCCGGCTCTGGTGCCGTGCAGGCTCGTGGCTTGAGCACTTAACCTGCCACAGCAGGCAAGCGCCGGGCTTTAAGATATGCCCAGCTGCGCCGAGCATCTAGGTATACTTACAATTTGTTTCAGGTTAGTTAGTGATTTCGCCCATCAAGCTGTTTTTTATGATATACTTAGCTTCACTAACAGTAATTCGGATGTGTGGCAGAGCGGTTATTGCAGCGGATTGTAAATCCGCCGCCCTACGGGGCACCGGTGGTTCAAATCCACCCGCATCCACCCGGAGTGTAGGCTAGTCTGGTTAAGTCACCTGCTTTGGGAGCAGGGAACCGCGGGTTCAAATCCTGCCACTCCGACCAATTTTTTTGTAATTGCGCGTCCAGCTGCCGCCTCGGTAGTCTACCGGGCGCGGCCTAGACCATTACCTGGGATAGCTCAATCGGCAGAGCAGAGGACTCATAATCCTTTGGTTGTGCGTTCGAACCGCACTCTCAGAACCAACCCGCCAATTGCGCGGGCTTGCCTAATCCCAATTTTATCGCACCTAT
>JAIESZ010000055.1 GCA_019745615.1 Burkholderiaceae bacterium | reverse complement strand
CACCCAGACCATGTGGCTACCGCGATGGCCGCCGTGGAGGCCATGCGCCGCTGGCAAGATCAGCCCTGCACCTTGCGCCTGTACGAGGTCAGTGCACCTTTGCGGCCCAACATTTTGGTCGATATTTCGCCCGTTTGGGACACCAAGCAGCAGGCAATGGCCGCCTTTGCCAGCCAAGAGGCCAAGCTGCCCTATGCCAGCATGATTGCGGCACTGAACCGTTTTCGTGCCTTGACCTTGCAGCCAGGTGTCCAAGTGGCCGAGGCTTTTGAGTCCTATAGCGCCGCTGACTTGCGTGCGGGTGGCCCGTTGATGATTGGCTCCGAACAGCAACGCCTGTTGGCACGGGCCATTGCAGTCACGCCGCAAGATGCGCCACTGGTGTCGGTCATCATTCGCACTTTGGGGCGCAGTACGCTGGGCAAAGCGCTGCGCTCGCTGCAACTGCAAACCTATAGCCATTTGGAGGTGTTGCTGGTCGATGCCGCAGGCCAAGGGCTGCCGGTGCTCCCCCCTGAGGCACAAGGATTGCCTGTGCGGGTGGTCTCGCAAGGCCACAAACTGGGCCGCACCCTAGCGGCCAACGCCGGTTTACAGGCCGCCACCGGCCAGTACCTGCTGTTCTTAGACGATGACGACTGGCTCTACCCCGACCATATCGCCAAACTGGTGCTGTGCTTGCGCCAAAGCAGCACCGCCGAAGCAGCGCATACGGCGGTGGAATGCGTCAATGACCAAGGTGAGCCGGTAGGGGAGGTTTTTGACTTCCCTTACGCGCCGCGTGAGTTGTGTTACGGCAACTTTATGCCTATCCATGCGGTGCTGTTTGCCCGTTCTTTGGTGCAGGCAGGCTGTGCTTTTGATGAATCTTTTGATTTGTACGAAGACTGGGACTTTTGGCTACAGATTGAGCGCCAGACCCCGTTCGTTTTTGTGCCGGGGGTCTCGGCGGCCTACCGTATCCATGCCGGTGCTGGTGCCGGGGTGCAGACCGACCAAACGGTGGCCCAATCTGCCACCGCCCACCTTTACGCCAAGTGGGGCGTCTTGCCATCGGCACAAACCTTTCAGGAGCTGATTACCCGCTCCTTGGCCCGACGCCAGCTCTTTCGCCAATTGGCGCACCAGCGCCAGCAAGTTGAGCACAGCCAGCAGGAGGCCAGCCGCTTGAATCAGGCCCTGCAAGCCGAGCAACAGCAGGCCTTGGCGGCACAACAGGCCGCAGACCAAGCCCGCCAAGATGCGCACCACCTGCGCCAAGCCCACGACCAAGCCTTGGCCCACCGCGATCTGCTGCAATGGTCGCATCAGCAAATGCAACAGCAGCGCGAGCACCTGCAGCAACTGCATGACCAGTTGCTGCAAGAGTCCCAGCGCTTGCAACAGACCTTGCACCACACCGAACACGAGCGCGCCCAAGCCCAAGCAGCTACCGGCCAGTTGGCGCAAGAAGTCGCCCGTTTGCAAACCGAGCTGCAACTGACGCACAACCATGCTGCGCACTTGCAACGCTCCTTTGATGCCAGCCAGCACCAAGTGCAGGCGATTTTGTCTAGCACTTCTTGGCAGGTCTCGCGGCCCGTACGTGTGGTGGGGCGATTGCTGCGCGATGTGCGGCGCACTTGGGCTGCCTTGGGCGTGGCCCGCCAGCGTGGGCTGGGCATTGGCCACTTGCTGCGTCGCAGTGCTGAGGTGTATCAACGCGAAGGGCTGGCCGGAATACGCCAGCGGGCGGGGCGTTTGCTGCAATCTCAGCACCCATCCGCAGCGGCTCCAGATAATGCTGGAGCCTCCTCTGAGGCGATTTCTGCTCCACCCGCTTCAGACGAGCGCAGCTATGCCCGTTGGGTGCAGCAATACGATACCCTAGACGATGCCGCCCTAAAGCGCCTGCGCCAGCGCGTGGCGCAACTGGCGGTCACACCGTTGGTATCGTTGGTGATGCCGGTGTACAACCCGGTGGCGCGTGATTTGCAGCGCGCCATTGCTTCGGTGCAGGCCCAGCTGTACCCCCATTGGGAGTTGTGCATCTGTGATGATGCTTCCAGCAATGCCACCACGCGCGCCCTGTTGGAGGCTGTAGCTGCCACCGAGCCGCGCATCAAGCTGGCCTTCCATGCCAAGAACCAGCACATCTCGCACGCCACCAACACCGCCATTGCTTTGGCACAAGGCCAGTATGTGGGCTTTTTAGACCACGATGACGAACTGCGTCCCCACGCCCTGCTCTACGCGGTAGAAGCCTTTGCCAGCCATCCACAAGCCAAGGTGCTGTATTCGGATGAAGACAAAATCGACGAGGCGGGCAATCGCTTTGACCCTTACTTCAAGCCCGACTTCAACCTTGGCCTGCTGCGCTCGCACAACTATATGTGCCACTTTGCCGTTTATGAGCGCGCCTTCCTGAGCAAAATCGGTGGCCCGCGCCCCGGTTTTGAAGGGGCACAAGACTATGACCAAGCCTTGCGCGCCGTCGATAGCTTGCGCGACTGCCCCGGTGCCGTGGTGCATATTCCCACCATCCTTTACCACTGGCGCACCGCCGTGGGCAGTACTGCCTCTGGGCACAGCAACAAATCCTACGCCTTCTTGGCCGGACAAAAAGCCCTCACTGAGCACCTCCAGCGCCGGGGTTTGCAAGGCACGGTGGACGAGGCCCCGGAAGCGCCCGGTATGTACCGCATCCGCTGGCAGCGGCCAGCATCGCCGCCGCTGGTTAGCATCATCATCCCCACGCGCAACGGGCAAGCCTTGGTACGCCAGTGCCTCGACAGCTTGCGCCAGACCAGCTACCCCCGCTACGAAGTCATTTTGGTGGACAACGGCAGTGACGACCCCGAAGCTTTGGCCTTTTTTGCCGAGCGCGAACAGAGCGGCCAAATCCGCATCTTCCGCGACAACAGTCCGTTCAACTTCTCGGCCATTAACAACCATGGCATCCGCCAAGCGGCCCAAGGCGAGTTCATCCTGATGATGAACAACGACATCGAAATCACCCACCCCGAATGGCTCGATGAGATGGTTGGCCCCGCGATGGAGCCGGGCGTCGGCTGTGTCGGTGCTCGGCTTTGGTACCCCGATGGCCGCTTGCAACATGGCGGCGTGGTGCTGGTGTGTGGTGTCGCCGGCCATGCGCACAAATACCTGCCCCGTGGCCGACATGGCTATATGGGCCGTGCTGTGCTGGCGCAAGAGTTTGTGGCCGTCACCGC
>JAIESZ010000303.1 GCA_019745615.1 Burkholderiaceae bacterium | reverse complement strand
GGCGGCGGTGGTTATGGCGGCGGCTACGGCGGTGGCCGCGAAGGCGGCGGTGGTGGTTATGGCGGTGGCCGTGAAGGTGGCTACGGCGGTGGCCGTGAAAGCAGCGGTGGCGGCTACGGTGGCGGCGGTTATGCTGCTCCACGCGGTGGTGCCGAGGGCGGTGGCCGTGGTGACGGTGGTGGCTTTCGTAGCCCCTACGGCAACGGCCCCCGTGGCCGGGGTGGCCGTGAAGGCGGCGGCGGTGGTTACGGCGGCCAAGGCGGCTACTGATCTGTATCGCTTAGGTACTTAAAACAAAAGGCATGTGGACACCACGTGCCTTTTTTTGCCATCCATTGGGCAATCATGGATAAGTTGTTAGCGCTTGGGTGGCATCAGGGTGCCACGCACCCGGCCTCGCAGTTCTAGCACCTGTTCTAGGTGGTCATATTCCATCGTATCGGCGGTAAATTGGTCTTGGCCGCGTGTCAGGCGCACTGGTTGGTGTGAGCGCACGCGCTCTACTTGTGGCCAGAGGTGCAAAAACTCGCCACGAAACTCCATCCGTGGTTGTGCTCTTCCTGTGCGCGGTGCTTCGCGGGTAATCAGGGCATTGCCAAAGAGTTGCACTTCAGAGCCATCGGCGTTGCTCAGGCCCCGGTTGGCGCTGGCCAGCGTTTGTTGCCCTTGAACGGTGCGCGCTTGTATACGCACTTGGTCAATTTCTAGGGTGTCGGTGCTGGGGTAGTGCCTAGCCATCTGGCCCTGCACTTCACTTTCTAGCCGCCCGGTGGGGTCAAAGCGTTGCACTGAAAATTGGCGCATAAAGTAGTCTGGCCCAGCGGTGGCGGGTGCAGTGGCTGCTGCACTAGGGGCTTGCGGTGCATTGCGCACCAGCCACCAAGTGCCCAGCGCCAATAGGCCCATCAGCAGCACCGGCAGGTACATGGAGACGCTGTCCCAGCGCCGGTGCAGGGCGTTGCTCATGCTTGGTAGGCGGCCAGCAGGCGGCTGTAGCTGCCACTGGCTACCAGCAGCAGGTCGCACCACTCACGCACGGCACCTTCACCACCTCTGGCGGTGGTGGTGTAGTGGGCTTGGGCGCACACTTCGGTGTGGGCTTGGGCTGGAGCGCAGGCGATGGCGCAGCGGCGCATCACTGGCAGGTCGGGCCAGTCATCGCCCATGGCGGCGGCTTGTTGCCATGTCAGGCCCAAGGTAGCGAGGATGCTTTCAGCGGCGGGGCGTTTGTCTTCAGTGCCAAAGATGGCATGCTCAATGCCCAGTGCCTTCAGACGCAGCCGCAGGGGGGCCGAATCGCGGCCCGTGATGACGGCGGGGGTAATGCCTGCTTGTTGTAGCAGTTTGAGGCCGTGGCCATCCAAGGTGTGAAAGCGCTTGATGGTTTCGCCCTGTTCTGTGATGTACAGGCCACCATCGGTGAGCACGCCATCGACATCAAAGAAAGCCACCCGCACCTCTTGGGCGCGCAGCAACAATTCAGGGGCAAAAGTCAGGGTGGGGGCAGACATGGTGGGCACCTTTCAGATGACTTTGGCGCGCATCAAATCGCCAATATGGACAACGCCCGTCAGGCAGCCCTGCTCGTCTAACACCAGTACGCTGGTAATGCCGTGCGTTTCCATCAATACAGCGGCATCTACCGCCAAGGCATGGGCGGCTATGGTGCGTGGCTGGGGGTGCATCAGCTCGGCGGCGCTGGCGTGGCGCAGATCAGCACCTGCTTCGAGGCGGCGGCGCAAATCACCATCGGTAAAGATGCCCAGCACGCGGCCATCCGTATCAACGATGGCGGCAGCGCCCAGCCGCTTGGCGCTCATTTCGCGCATCAGGGTGCTAAAGTTGGCCTCAGGGGCTACGCGGGGCACTTCGTCACCGCTGCGCATAACGTCACTGACATGGGTGAGGAGCTTGCGCCCCAAGGCTCCACCGGGGTGCGAGCGGGCAAAATCTTCGGCCCGAAAGCCCCGTGCATCCAACAAGGCCACCGCCAAGGCGTCGCCCAGTGCCAGTTGCGCTGTGGTGCTGGCGGTGGGGGCCAAGTTGAGGGGGCAGGCTTCGCGCTCGACGTGGGTATCGAGCACCAGCGTGGCATGGCGTGCCAGTGTGGATTGTGCTTGGCCGGTCAGAGCCACGATGGGCACCCCCAAGCGCTTGAGCACCGGCAAAATGGCATTGAATTCCGCGCTCTCGCCACTGTTGGAAATCGCCAGCAACACATCGTGCGGCGTGACCATGCCCAAATCGCCGTGGCTGGCCTCACCGGGGTGAACAAACAACGCTGGGGTGCCGGTGGAGGCCAAGGTGGCGGCAATTTTGCGCCCGATATGGCCGCTCTTGCCCATGCCCATGACCACGATGCGCCCACGGGTGTGCAGCATCTGCTGTACCGCTTGGGCAAAACGGGCGTCTAGGCGTTGCCGCACGGCACGCAGGGCGGCGGTCTCGATGTCAAAGGTTTCTTGGCCCAAGCGCAGGGCTTGGTCGGCGTCAAAAGGGCGCGGAGCGCCAGCGGCAGATTGCATATGCCGATTTTATCGGCCAGGCCCTGACATCCTAGCCTAGTAGCATCCGCGTATGTCCTCACTTGCTTTGACTTTGCTTTATCTACTGGCCGCCGTGCTCGGGGTGGTTGCCTGCCGTAGCCTGAAACTGCCGCCCATGCTCGGTTATCTGGCCGCTGGTATCTTGATTGGCCCCCATGCGCTGGCTTTGGCGCAAAACTCCGAAAGTGTGCGCCACTTGGGCGAGTTTGGGGTCGTGTTTCTGATGTTCTCCATTGGGCTGGAGTTCAGTTTGCCCAAGCTGCGTGCCATGCAGCGCGATGTGTTTGGCCTCGGATTGCTACAGGTGGTGCTGACGATGGCGGCGGTGTGTGGCGGCACCTTGCTGCTGGCGCAGACGCTGGGGGGGGTGTGGGATGTAGGCTGGCAAACGGCGTTGGCGCTGGGGGGCACGCTGGCTATGAGCAGCACAGCCATTGTGGTCAAGTTGATGGCCGAACGCGCCGAGATTGAAAGCGAGCATGGTCGGCGCATCATGGGCATCTTGCTGTTCCAAGATTTGGCCGTGGTGCCGCTGCTGGTGTTGATTCCGGCCTTGGCTGCCGCGCCAGAGGATTTGCTTCCAGCCTTGGGTTGGGCGTCGCTCAAGGCGGTGGTGTTGGTCACGGTGCTGCTCACGGGGGGGCAGGGGCTGATGCG
>JAIESZ010000265.1 GCA_019745615.1 Burkholderiaceae bacterium | reverse complement strand
GGCGGGGGCCGTAGACTTTATCCACAAGCCCATCAACCCACAGGTGGTCAAAACACGGGTATCGGCACACCTAGAAAGAGCACAACAACGCGCCGCGCTGGCCCAGCTCAACCGCCAGCTAGAGCAATCGCTGGCCGATATCAAAGCCGCACAAAACAAGCTGCAAGTACTCTCTACCGCCATTGAGCAATCGCCCTTGACAGTGATGGTCACTGACACCCAAGGCCGCATTGAATACGTTAATCCTTACTTTACCCAACTGACCGGCTACTCTTTTGATGAGGTATGCGGACAACGGCCATCCATGCTCAAATCAGGCCTGACCGACCAATTGGTGTTTCGGGATTTGTGGACGGAACTCAACCACGGAAACCGCTGGATGGGGGAAATTATCAACTGCACCAAGCACGGCCAAACCTATGTCGAAGAGACGCACATTGCCCCAGTCATCGATGCCGAAGGCCGACACAGCCACTATGTCGCCATCAAGCTCGACATTACCGAGCGCAAGCACTCCCAAGAAAAACTCGACCACCTCGCCCATTACGACATCCTGACCAATCTGCCCAACCGCAGCCTGTTTATGGACCGCGTTGAGCGCGGGCTGGCGCTGGCCAAACGCCACGCCTCGCTGCTGGCGCTGCTGTTTATTGACTTGGATAAGTTCAAACCCATTAACGACATCTGGGGCCACGCTATTGGCGATTTGGTATTGCAAGAGGTGGCGCAGCGCATGTTGTCTTGTGTGCGCGAGTCCGACACTGTGAGCCGGGTCGGGGGTGACGAGTTTGTGGTGCTGCTGCTCAACCTCAGCAGCCCCGCCGATGCCTTGCAAGTAGCCGAAAAAATACGCATGGCCCTCAACGAACCGATGCTGCTCGATGGCAAAGTGCTGTCGGTGTCTTCCTGCATTGGCGTGGCGCTGTACCCTGAGCATGGCCAAACGCAAACCGAGTTGTCGCGCCATGCTGATGCCGCCATGTACCAAGCCAAAGAGCGAGGCCGCAACCAAGTGGTGCTGTTTGAACCCATGATGGCTGGGGCCTAAGCGCGCTGCCATGTTTAAATTTTTTCAATTGAAACATCAATTGAATTGAAACTAAAAGAATGGGATGGTTCTTACACTGACATTGTTTTTGATGCCAGTTGCCACCCATGCCCACCCACCACACACTTCCTACTGCTGCCCCTAGCCTACCTGCCAGCCGCTACAGCACCACCGCCATCGCATTGCACTGGCTGCTCGGTGCTGCACTGATCGCCGTGTTTGCGGTGGGCGTATACATGGCCGATTTGCCGTTTTCACCCCGGCGCTTGCAGCTGTATAACTGGCACAAATGGGCTGGTGTGACCATCTTGCTGCTGTCGCTGCTGCGCTTGGTTTGGCGCATCACGCACCGCCCACCGGCCTTGCCCGCTGCGATGGAGGCGGCCATGCCACAGTGGCAAAAGGTAGCTCACCACGGCACACACCATGCGCTGTACCTGCTGTTTTTTGCTGTGCCCTTGTTAGGCTGGGCTTATAGCTCGGCGGCTGGCTTTCCTATTGTCTTTTTCGGCCTCGTGCCTTTGCCTGATTTTGTACCCGCCAGCCCTGCCTTGGCCGAACTGCTCAAGCCGCTGCACAAGCTTTCAGCGTTAGGCATGGCCGCCTTGGTGCTGCTGCACGTAGCAGCAGCGCTCAAACACCAACTGATTGACCGCGACAACCTGGTGGCCCGCATGTGGCCCGGCCAGCATTGAACTTTGTTCTAGCACTTGCGCTCTGATCTTTTTTTAGTCTGGATCTTGTAATGAAAATCATTTCTCTATTCTCTACCTTGGTGCTTGGCAGTGCTAGCCTACTCATGGCCGCCCCAGCCAGCGCACAGCAAGCCTTAGTGCCTGCACAAAGCAACATCAGCTTTACTGCCAAGCAGATGGGCGTACCGCTGCAAGGGCATTTCAAAAAATTCACTGCCCAAGTCGCTTTTGATGCCACCAAGTTGGCTACGAGCAAAATCAGCTTTAGCGTCGATACCGGCAGCGCCACGTTGGGCTCGAAAGAAACCGATGCCGAACTGCCCAAAGCGGTGTGGTTTAACGTGCCCCAGTTTCCGCAAGCCACGTTTGAATCCAGCGGCATCAAGGCGCTGGGCGGTGGCAAGTTTGATGTGGCGGGCAAGCTGACCATCAAGGGCCAAGCCCGTGATGTAACCGTGCCTGTGGCCCTGAGCCAAAACGGCAGCACCACCACCGCCACCGGCACACTGGCCCTCAAGCGTTTGGCCTACAAGATTGGCGAGAACGAATGGGCCGACACCTCGATGGTGGCCGACGATGTGCAAGTGCAATTCAAGCTCGCGCTGACGGGCGTAGGCAAGCTGTAATTCTTCTTTCCCCCCGGTTTTTTCAACGTTTTTTCAGGAGTTCTTTCATGCGTAAATCCCTCTTCGCCTTGGCCGCTATCGCTACTTTGGCCGCCAGCGCCGTGCAAGCTGCCCCCGCCGCCTACGCCATTGACCCGACGCACACCTTTGCCACCTTCGAGATCAGCCACTTTGGTGCTACTGTGAACCGGGGCCGCTTTGACAAAAAAGAAGGCACCGTGCAGTTTGACAAGGCCGGCAAGAGCGGCAAGGTAGACATCACTTTTGACATCGCCTCGGTTAACACCGGCACTGCCGCTTTTGACAAGCACCTGCAAAGCGCCGACATTTTTGACGCTGCCAAGCACCCCACCGCCCAGTTTGTCTCGGACAAGTTCCACTTTAACGGCGACAAGGTCACGGCTGTGGATGGCAAGCTGACGCTGCTGGGCAAAACCCAGCCCGTCACACTCAAGGCCAACCAGTTTGCCTGCTATGACAGCCCCATGCTCAAGCGCGAAGTGTGCGGTGGCGACTTTGAAGCCACCATCGACCGCACGGCCTTTGGCCTGAACTACGGCGTTGATTGGGGCTTCCCAAAGAACGTGCGCTTGGTCGTGCAGATTGAAGCGGTCAAGCAATAAGCCCTGTAATCTCCCCCAATAATGCACGCGCCAAGCCCCACAAGGCTGGCGCTTTTTTCTGTCTTTTTTTCAGCGATTTTGTTATGCACATTGATCTTTCCGGAAAAACCGCCCTCATCACCGGAGCCAGCGCGGGTATCGGTTTGGCTATTGCCCGTGGGCTGGCCCAAGCCGGGGCCAGCGTCACCCTGAGCGCCCGCGAT
>JAIESZ010000102.1 GCA_019745615.1 Burkholderiaceae bacterium | reverse complement strand
CTGCACCGCGAACGCTACCAAGTAGCGCAAAACCTAGAAGATGAAATTGGCGACTTTGACCAGCGCCTCGGTGCCTTCCAAGCCGAGCAAGGTATGCCCGCCAGCGCTTGGAGCCAGCAGGTAGTGACCCGGCTGCGCGATGCAGCCGCCCTGCATGGGCGCGACCAACTGTCCCAATCCCTACAACGGGCCGGGCTATCGTTGCGCTAAAACCGACACCGCCACAGCAGCGACAATCCCCGCCCAAGGAGCGGCACGCACATGCAATGGGATATTTTCTGTCAGGTGATCGACAACTTTGGCGACATTGGCGTGTGCTGGCGTTTGGCCTGCGATTTGGCCCGGCGTGGGCAGCAGGTGCGCCTGTGGATCGACGATAGCAGCGCCTTGGCTTGGATGGCCCCAGAAGGCTGCCCCGGCGTACAAGTGCGCGCTTGGGGCAGTGCCTTGCTCCCAGATGATGCACTGAGCGATGTACTGATCGAAGCCTTTGGCTGCGAGATAGAGGCCGATTTTCTCGCCGCCACCGTAGCCCAAGTGCAACATTCGGGCCGACAGCCGCCGGTGTGGATCAACTTGGAATACCTGTCCGCCGAACGCTACGTCGAGCGCTGCCACCGCCTGCCCTCATTGGTACAGCATGGCCCGGCCAGCGGCTGGACGAAATGGTTTTTTTACCCCGGCTTCACCCCCGCCACGGGTGGCCTGCTGCGCGAACTAGACTTGCCAGCACGCCAAGCCAGCTTTGACCGCTGGGCGTGGCGTCAAGCCCACACCCCAGCACCGGGTTTGCCGCCCGATGCGCTTTGGATCAGCCTGTTTTGCTACGAACCGGCGGGCCTGCCCGCCCTGCTGGCCCCACGCCCCACCTCTGCGCCCCCCATACATCTGTTGGTTACGCCGGGGCGGGCCACCGCCGCCGTACAGGCCACACTGGCATCGCAAGCCCCGCCACACGCCCAAGATGCTGCTGCACTGACCATCAGCTACCTGCCCCCTGTGCCCCAACCTGCCTTTGATGAGTTGCTCTGGGCCTGTGACCTGAACTTGGTGCGCGGCGAAGACTCTTTGGTGCGTGCCCTCTGGGCTGGGCAGCCGCTGGTCTGGCACATTTATCCACAGCACGACCATGCCCACCACGCCAAGCTGCACGCCTTTTTGGACTGGCTGCAAGCGCCGCCCTCATTGCGCCAGTTTCATACGGTGTGGAATGGGCTGGTGGATGCGCCCTTGCCCACCATCACCACCGCCATGCTGCAAGAATGGGCCGCTTGCGTGCAGGCAGCGCACGCGCAACTCCTGCAACAACCAGATTTGTTGACCCAGCTTCTAGGGTTTTCTGCGTCACAACGCTAAAATGCTGGGTTTTGCGCCATCAGGCCGGCTACGTGGTTGTACCGGCACCGCGCACCTTTGCCGCCGAACCCGCCCCCTTGCGCGCGTAGAGCGGCCCCAACCCCTGCAAATCGCTTATGAAAATCGCTCAAGAAATCCGCGCTGGCAATGTCATCATGCACGGCAAAGACCCTATGGTTGTGCTCAAGACAGAATACGCTCGTGGTGGCCGTGGTGCTGCCACCGTGCGCATGAAGCTCAAGAGCCTGATCGGCAACTTTGGCACTGAAAACGTGTACAAAGCCGACGACAAAATCGACAACGTCATCCTCGACAAAAAAGAGTGCACCTACTCCTACTTTGCCGACCCCATGTATGTCTGCATGGACACCGAATTCAACCAATACGAAGTTGAAGCCGAAAACATGGGCGACACCCTGAACTACCTCGAAGACGGCATGGAGCTGGAAGTGGTGTTCTACGACGGCAAGGCCATCTCGGTCGAACTGCCCACCAGCGTGGTGCGTGAAATCACTTGGACAGAACCCGCCGTCAAGGGCGACACTTCGGGCAAGGTGCTCAAGCCCGCCAAGATCGCTACTGGCTTTGAAGTGCCCGTGCCCCTGTTCGTCAGCCAAGGCGACAAAATCGAAATCGACACCCGCACCGGCGAATACCGCAAGCGCGTGTAAGGCACGGCCTACACCGCAGCAAAAAGGCTTCCCTTGGGAAGCCTTTTTTCATGGCCGCAGCACCCTGCTTAAAACGGCTGCGCCACCAAATCGTGACCACGCACCGCCACAATGCGCGCTTTGGTGAACTCGCCCACCTTGAGCTGCTTGCTGATCTTTTCCGGGGGTAGCAGTTGCACGGTGCCGTCAATCTCAGGGGCATCGGCATAGCTGCGGCCCACGCCGCCCTTGCGTCCCAGTGCTGGGGCCGAGTCAATCAACACCTGCATGGTGGCACCAACGCGGCGCTGCAAACGGGCAATGGATACTTCTTCGGCCACCGCCATAAAGCGCGCCCGGCGTTCTTCGCGCAGCTCCAGCGGCAACATACCGGGCAGTTCATTGGCTACGGCACCCTTGACGTCGCTGTAAGCAAAGCAACCGGCACGGTCAATTTGCGCCTCGCGCAAGAAATCGAGCAGGTGCTGGAATTCTTCTTCGGTCTCGCCCGGAAAACCAGCAATAAAGGTGCTGCGAATCACGATATCGGGGCAAATCTCGCGCCAGCGCTGGATGCGCTCCAGATTCTTCTCGCCATCGGCTGGGCGCTTCATGCGCTTCAACACATCAGGGTAGCTGTGCTGGAATGGCACATCCAAATAAGGCAGCACCAAGCCTTGGGCCATCAGCGGGATCACTTCGTCCACGCTGGGGTAGGGATAGACATAATGCAAGCGCACCCAAGCGCCGTAAGGCTTGGCGATTTCGCCCAGCGTTTGCACCAACTCCAACATCCGCGTTCTGACCGGCTTGCCGTCCCAAAAACCAGTGCGATATTTCACATCGACGCCATAGGCCGAGGTGTCTTGGCTAATCACCAGCAGCTCTTTCACGCCACCGGCAAACAGCGCTTTGGCTTCAGATAGCACATCGCCCACCGGACGCGAGACCAAATCGCCACGCATGGATGGGATGATGCAGAAAGTGCAACGGTGGTTACAGCCCTCGCTGATTTTCAGGTAGGCGTAATGCTTGGGCGTGAGCTTGAGACCCGCCACGCCAAAACCACCGGGCACCAAATCGACAAACGGGTCGTGGGGTTTGGGCAGGTTTTGGTGTACGGCATCCATCACCTCTTGGGTGGCATGGGGGCCGGTCACGGCCAGCACGCTGGGGTGCATCT
>JAIESZ010000248.1 GCA_019745615.1 Burkholderiaceae bacterium | reverse complement strand
ACACCTTGCAAGTCGGTGACCAGGTGCTGGCCATTGGCAACCCCTTTGGCGTCGGGCAAACCGTCACTAGCGGTATTGTGAGCGCACTGGGACGCAACCAGTTGGGTATTAACACCTTCGAGAACTTCATCCAGACCGATGCCGCCATCAACCCCGGCAACTCGGGCGGCGCGCTGGTGGACACCAACGGTAACCTGATGGGCATCAATACCGCCATTTATTCGCGTTCCGGCGGCAGCATGGGTATTGGTTTTGCCATTCCCGTATCCACGGCCAAGCTGGTTCTGGATGGCATTGTGAAAGATGGTCAGGTAACACGCGGCTGGATTGGCGTCGAGCCTAACGAGTTATCGCCTGAACTCGCAGAAACCTTCGGCGTCAAAGCCACCGAGGGAGTGATCATCACTGGCGTTCTGCAAAACGGCCCCGCCGCGCAAGCAGGCATCCGCCCTGGCGATGTCATTACCCGTGTCGCCGACAAACCGATCACCAATGTGTCTGAGTTGCTGAGCAGCGTGGCGGCATTGAAACCGGGCACAGCCTCGAAGTTTGGCTTACTGCGACGCAATGAAAAAGTGGAACTGGATGTCACCCCCGGCATGCGGCCAAAGCCGCGCAAGCCGGCACAGTAAACAGGGAAAAACAGGCCGCACCGGGGGTGCGGCACTTCACTATCATTTAAATAGCAAGCCAGGCCCTGTTTACGCGGGCCAGAGGCAGTTTCAACACTAAGCCTGGGTATTTACACCGTCATCCGGCGCTTGGGTGTGTTTGATAAACAACTGAGCCGCCACAATGCCGATTTCGTACAACAGGTACATCGGCACCAGCAAGGCAATCATCGACACCGGATCGGGAGGCGTCACCAAACCGGCTACCGCCGCGGCACCAACCACAAAATAGGTGCGAAACGATTTAAGCTGCGCCACGGTCACGATGCCCAAACGCGCCAGAATGACCACCACAATGGGCACTTCAAAGGCTACTCCAAAGGCGATAAACATGGTGATGACAAAGTCGAGATAAGCCTCAATGTCCGGGCTGACGGCGACCGAGATTGGCGCCATTTTCTGGATCGCGGGAAAGGCCTGCCCAAACACGAAGAAGTAGCAAAATGCCGCCCCCGTGTAAAACAGAATCGTGCTGGCCGCGACCAAGGGCAGCACCAGTTTCTTCTCGTGCTGGTACAGCCCCGGCGCCACAAAAGCCCAGATCTGAAACAGAATCCAGGGCAAAGACAGCGCAATCGCGGCCATGACCGACACCTTGATCGGCACCAGAAAGGGCGACACCACGCCCACCGCAATCATGCGCGAACCTTCAGGCAGCGCCTTCACCAGCGGCATGGCCAGCAAGTCGTAAAGATTGGAGGGCCCCGGGTAGAGCAGCAGCACCAGCAGCACGGCGACAACGCCATACAAGGCCTTCAACAGGCGGTCACGCAGCTCGAACAGGTGTTGGACAAAAGGCTGCTCAGTGCCCGCCATTTCGTCTTCTTTATTGACAGGATCGGTCATCAGCTAACTTTGCGGGGTCGATACCGGGCCACGCGCGCGGCACCCGACATGGCATGGGTTCGGGTGCCGGTACGGGCTTTGTACCAACTGGGGGTAGCGCCTTGCTTGAGGCGCCATTTTTTCTTGGGGTGCTTGTATTCGGGAAAACCGGCATCGCCAAACTGTGCTTCATTAGCCAGCGCCGTGGTTTCGGCCCAGCTTTTCTCAAAATCAGAGGCACTGGTCTGGATCGTGTTTTCCACGTCGCGCGCGGCACTCTCCACCGTGTCCTTCATCTTCTTGAGTTCGTCGAGCGCCATGGAGCGGTTGACCTCCTCCTTGACATCGGCCACATAGCGCCGGGCACGCCCGAGCAAGGTGCCTATAGTCTTGGCCAGCCCGGGCAGCTTTTCCGGGCCAATGACGACAAGCGCAATGCCGCCAATGATGGCGAGCTTGGTAATCCCGATATCAATCACTGACCGGTGCCCTTCAGAGTGAAGCCCACAGCGGCATGCTCAAACCTTGGTTTTGGCTTCGACATCAATGGTCTCTTTGGCTGCGACGGAAGCCGAACCCACCTGCTGTGCAGGGGCTGCGGGGGCTGCTGCATCGGCCGCTTTCTCCGTGCCGTCTTTCATGCCATCCTTGAAGCCTTTGACGGCACCACCCAAGTCAGCGCCGATATTGCGCAGCTTCTTGGTGCCAAAAATCACCACGATGATGACCAAAAAAATAAGCAGATGTGTTGTCGAAAATCCCATACGTTTCTCCTAGCAAATTGGGCCGATTTTAGTCGGCGAAGTAGATTCAGGCGTGTTGCTTTGTAACTTACCCACGAAACCCATGCTGAAATTAACCTTTCAACCAGGGCCGTGGCCCGCCCATCACATGAATGTGCAGGTGATGCACCTCTTGGCCGCCCTCGGCGCCGGTGTTGGTCAACATGCGAAAACCGCCGTCCGGGTAGGGATTGCAACCTTCTTGCGCAGCCAACTGCGGCGCCAGCGCCATCATGCGCCCCAACAACGCCGCGTGCCCGGCACCCACATGCGCCATGGAGGGAATATGCAACTTGGGGATCATCAGGAAATGCACCGGCGCCCACGGATGAATGTCATGAAAGACAAAAATCTCGTCGTCCTGGTACACCACTCTGGACGGAATTTTGCCCGCCACGATTTTGCAAAACAGGCAATCCGGGTCGCTGGGAACAATCTGTTCAATCATGCGGAGAACTCCATGGGCAGGCCTTTATTCATGCGCATCAGGCCCGTCAGAATACGGTACAAAAACCAGATGGAAATGGCGCACCAAGCCAGCCAGCCCGGAAAAATGAACAAAAACCACAAAGGCACCGTGGCGGCGTACAGCACGGCCGCGATGACAACGGTGCGGATACGCCAGCGGAAATGGGAGGCATGCCATGTGCCTTCGGCATCCGGGCGCTTCACCAAGTCCAGAATCAGCGCGGCAATCAGCAACACCGGGCCAAACTGCCCGCCCGGAATCAGGGCACCCACGGCCACAATCAAATGCAGCACGTAGCTGATGGTGCCCACCGTGTTGAGCGACTGCAGCCGCTCAAAGTCCTGCGACGGCTCGTTCACTTGCTCTCGGCCTCACGCGCCAGCACCTTGCGCAGCGCTTTTTCTTCGATACCGCTG
>JAIESZ010000040.1 GCA_019745615.1 Burkholderiaceae bacterium | reverse complement strand
GGCCATCGCCTCTAGGTCGGCACGGTAGCCGGGCTTCCAGTTGTCTTTGCGCTTGGGCCTGCCCTGCTCTAGGTACAGGGGCCACAGTTCGCCCACGGTCAGAACTTGGGCTTGCTTGGCAGCTTTGGCGGCTTCGCGGTCTGCCTGCTGCTGTCGCTCTATCTCTCTGGGGTCTTGCCCATTGTCCAACACCACGGCTAGGCGGCGCGCTTCGGTGCGGGCTTCCTCAATAGACCATGTGCGAACGTCCCCAATCGTGCGGCGGATGGTCTGGCGCTGGAGCTTGCGTTCAAACACATAAGACTTCGCACCCGTGTTGGTTACTCGCACACGCAAACCGGGGGCTTTGGTATCTCTGAGAAACGCTTGCGCCTTCACGTCCGTGCGACACGTCAATCGCTCGATGGCACCTGCTGTCAGTTCGATGGCTTGGGTGGTGTCTGGCGTGTCGGCTTTTTTGGGGCGGGCCATGCGGGTTCCTTCGGTGGTGTTGGCTACACCAGAACCCGTGTAGCCACTGTGTAGCCACTTTTTGGCTATTTTGGCGAATATTCATCAACACTTGGCATGCTTCGCCAGTGGATAAAAACACCTAATGTATTGATTTTTATAGAACAAACCAACAACAATCAACACTTCGGAATGATTGTATCCCATCATTAGTAATGAGAAGGTCGGGTGTTCGATTCATCTCTCCGGCACCAAACAAAAGCTCCTGATTCGCAAAAATCAGGGGCTTTTTTGTTGACCCCTAGCCACGATAGCCGTCAATCTCCAACATGGCTATGCCGATGGTGAATATCGGGGTAATGGTGGTGAAGATGGGTCAATAATCCATGCCGATGAGGATGTGCATGGGGCTCGTTTACATCCCACTCAAAATCATGAATATGCTGATGGTGCTCATCATGGCGATGGTGATGGGTATGCTCCATCGGGGTATGCGTATGGAGGTGAATATGCCGCTCGTGCAAATGCAGCCAGACCCCTAGTGCCATCAGGGCTGCCGCAGGCCAAAATATAGGGGGCAGCTGCCCCGGCCAGAGGAGCATCGAGAGAATGACGCCAAACAAAGGTGCAACTGAAAAATAGGCCCCGGTTCTGCTGCTCCCCAATAAGCGCAAGGAGACCACAAACAAGGTCAAACTCAAGCCATAGCTGGCAAAGCCCAACAACATGGCAGCGCCTAACACCCCGTTGGCAGGCAGCACGTCACCAGACAGCAGGCCCAAACTGGTATTGAGTGTGCCAGCCACCAAGCCCTTGAGGCAGGCCACCAGCATACCGTCGTTGGCAGATACCTTGCGGGTCAAATTATTGTCCAGCGCCCAACATAAACAGGCCGCCAGAATGAACAAGGCCCCGCTGGAGAGGCTCACTTGAGCGGGCTGCCACGACAGCAGCACGCCTCCAGCCACAATCGCCACCATGCCCCAAACAATATGCCGGTCGGCATTTTCTTTGAACACCACCCAGGCAATCCATGCCGTAAACACGCCTTCCACATTGAGCAGTAAAGAGGCCGAGGCGGCCTCAGTGGAGCGCAATCCTGCCATCAACAGCACCGGCCCCAGCACCCCACCAAAACCAATCGCCGCCAGCAACCAAGGCCACTCTGGGGCAGGAATGCTCCATAGTACAGGGGGTTTTGTAGTAGATGACGGCATCCAGTACCGTATGCACAACAACACGGCCAGCCCCAACCCACTGCCCAGATACAACACCCCAGCTAAAAGGAACGGCGGTATATCAGCCCCCAACAGCTTGGCCAAGGGGGTGCTGGCACCAAACAACAAGGCAGCGAAGAGAGCAGGCAGAGCAGATTGCAAAGACATAGGCATTCTCAAAAGCATCAAGGTGGCAATGGCAACACATTCAACCCGGCCCCTAGGGCCTGTTGTGCCAGTGGCACCAGATGCTCATGGTGGGTTAAAAAAATCACTTGGGTTTTGCGCGCTAATTGCCCCAAAGCTTGCAGGCCAGCGCTGGTGCGTTGGTCATCAAAGTTGATAAATAGATCGTCGGCCACAAAGGGCATGGCACAACCGGGCTGTACCTGCATTTCCAGTGCTGCCAAACGCAAGGCCAGATAGAGCTGGTCGCGCGCACCTTCACTCAGGCCCTCTACCCCCACCAAGGCCCCGTGCGCGCGGTGGCCGTACAGGCGTGGTTTATCACCCTCGGCATCCACCACCAAACGATCAAAAGCCCCCAGCGTTAATTGAGAAAAAATCTGGCTGGCCAGCGCCAGCATTGGGCCTTGCTGGGTCTCCCGAAAACGCGCCACCGTCCAATGCAGCCAACGCGCTGCCGTATGCACCTGCACGTAGCGTTGTGCCGCCTCCGTCATGCGGGCTATGGCGTCTTGACGCCGCGCCTCGGCATCGGCGGCCCGGTGGGTACCATCAAACACGGCCAGTGCCGTGCGCGCTTGCTGGGCGGCGGCGCTGAGTTCCTCGGTGTCGGCGTGCCATTGCTGCTCTTGGGCATCCAGCGCTTGCAGCGCGGCGGGGATGTCAGCCAGCGGCAAGGCTTGTACCTCGGCGCGTAAAGCCTCCACGGGCAGGCCATCGCCTTGTTCATGCAGACGGGCTTGGGCTTGGGCCAGCTCCTGCCGGTACTGGCGGGCCTGTGCGGCTTGCGCCACGGCACGGGCCAAGGCATGGTGCCTTGCTGCTGTGCTGTGGCTGTCGGCCTGTGGCCCCAGCAGGGCATAGAGCGCTGCCAAACCGGCTTGGAGTTGCGTCTGGCGCTGCTGTGCCTGTTGCAGGCCAGCGCGGGCATGCGCTAGGGCCTGTTGCCCACGCTGGCGCTGGGCCTGAACCTCTTGGGCAGCGCTCAGGCGCTGGCGCAGTGCCCCTACCTGATCTTCGGCCACCGCGCCCAGCAGTTCAGGCGCAAGACGCTGGCACAGGGAGTGTACTGCCGCCGCCAGCGCGTCCAAATCGGCGCGCATGGCCTCAATGCGCTCGGTGCGGATGGTGTCCATGCGCTCTAACCCGCTGCTGATGCGCTCCATAACCTCTAGGGCGGTGCGCAGGGTGGCTGGTTCGGTATCGCTGCTGTAACCGGCCTGCTGCAATGCGGGCTGCCATTGTTGTTGCCACTGTTGCCAGTGCCGTTGCGCATCATCCCGTTCGGCTTGTAGGTTTTGTAAGGCCCG
>JAIESZ010000245.1 GCA_019745615.1 Burkholderiaceae bacterium | reverse complement strand
TTGCCATTGAGCTTGACGATATCGCCATACTGCACCCGTTGCCCGATATGGGCAGGCTCGTTGTTGACCGAGATGCGCCCTTCCAAAATGAGCTGCTCCATCTCTAGCCGCGAGCCCATACCGGCTTGGGCCAACACTTTGTGCAGTTTGGGCGTTTCTACTTGGGGCAGCAACACCCGTTTGGTGGGCAGTACCAGCTCGGCGCTGGTCTCATCGGCATCAAACTGGCCCGAAACCACATCAGCAAATTGGTAGCCCTCGGCTTCTGCGGCCAAGGGGAGCGGTGCCGGAGTTGCCTTTTTGGGGGCTGTGCCGGGGCGGCGCTGCGGGGTAGCACTATTGCTGCGCGCTGGACGCGCTTTGCCTGCGGGACGCTGGGCAGCGCTTCGGGCTGGCTTGCGGGGCTCGCCCGGTTGTGCGGCATCACCGCCGAAAGGAGTTTCTGGGTTCATGGATATTTTGCGCAAGGCCAAGGCATTGCCGGAGATAGACAAAAAAAGAATAGCGCCGTTATGCCCTGTGCCTGATGGCTAGTGGACTTGCGGCGATACGGGCGTCGTCGTGGACAAACCATCGTCTGGCACGACCGACGCTAGGGTTTGCAAAACTTGCAAGGCACCAGACGGCTCCGAGGGGCTTTCTAGTGCCGGTAGCTGGCTCAGGGACTGTAGCCCCAAATCATCGAGAAACTGGCGGGTGGTTGCCAACAAGGCCGGGCGGCCTGCGGATTCGCGATGGCCAATGGTTTCTACCCAGCCACGGTCTTCCAATTGCTTGATGATGAGGCTATTGACGGCAACCCCCCGGATATCTTCAATATCGCCGCGCGTGACCGGCTGGCGATAAGCAATGATAGCCAAAGTTTCTAGCGCAGCACGTGAATAACGGCTGGGCTTTTCGGGTTGCAACCGATCCAGAAACTCGCGCATCTGCGGCCTGCTCTGAAAACGCCAGCCCGAAGCCACTTGTACCAACTCTAGGCCGCGCTGTTGCCACTCTTGTTGCAACTGTAGCAGCAGTGATTTGAGGGTGTCAGCCCCCAAAGCGCCGTCAAACAAAGTCCGCAACTCACGCAATTGCATGGGTTGGCTGCTGCACAGCAGCACGGTTTCGAGAATCCGTTTGGCGTCCGCCGTATTCATGGCTTGGGTAAATCGGGATTGTAGCCCAGCCCCCACAAAGACAGGGCTTGCTGCATATCGGCAGGCAGTGGCGCACGCAAATCAAGCGCTTGACCCGTACTGGGATGGGTAAAGGCAAGGCGAAAAGCGTGCAGGGCTTGGCGCTGCATTCCAGCCGCTTCGCTGCCGCCATACAAGGCATCAGCCAACAAGGGGTGGCCGATGTGCGCCATGTGGACGCGAATTTGGTGGGTGCGCCCAGTGTGCAAAGTGCATTGCACCAAACAACCCGCATCGCCCTTGGCCAGCAATTGCACATCGGTTTTGGCCGTTTTACCAGCGTGGAGGGCCAAATCGACCACCGCCATGCGCAGGCGGTTGCGCGGGTCGCGGCCTATGGGGGCGTTGACGCTGCGCTGGGCCGCACCTTGCCAAGGCCGGTGCGCCAGCGCCAAATATTGGCGGCGTACCTCACGGGCAGCAATCATTTGCACCAAGGCATCCATGGTGCGGCGATTGCGCGCCACCACCATCAAGCCGCTGGTGTCTTTATCCAGCCGGTGCACGATGCCAGCTCGGGGCATCAGACTGGCTTGGGCATCACGGGCCAGCAAGCCATTGAGCAGGGTACCTGTCCAGTTGCCGGGGGCGGGATGCACCACCAGCCCAGCGGGTTTGTGCAGCACCAATAGATCGGCGTCTTCATAGACCACGTCTAGCGCCATCGGCTCAGGCTTGAAGGCTTGGCTTTGCAGCGTGGCCCGCATCTCTAGCAAGACTTGATCGCCCACCTTGATGCGTTGGGCGGCTTTGCTAGCCACTGCACCATTGAGCCGCACAGCGCCCTGCTCTAGCAGTTGTTGCAAATAGCTGCGCGAGAACTCTGGCACCGTGTCGGCCAAGGCACGGTCTAGGCGCTGGCCATGCTGGGCCAGCCCCATGCTCAGGGTGCGTAGTTCTGCTTCTGGCGCGACATCGGTGTCAAACTCAAACTCGGAGGAGGCCTCCGGCAACCCCGGTACGTCAGGCACCGGGGACGAAGGTGGTGTCGGCTTCATGAAAGGGGTGGGCCACTGCTCAACGGTTGGGCAGGTAACGCGATGGATCAACCGGCTTGCCCTGACGCCGGATTTCAAAGTGCAGCTTAACGCGGTCGGCATCGGTGCTGCCCATTTCGGCAATTTTTTGGCCCTTGCGCACCGACTGGTCTTCTTTGACCAGCAGGGTTTGGTTGTGGGCGTAGGCGGTTAAAAAGGTGTTGTTGTGTTTAAGGATGATGAGGTTGCCATAACCACGCAAACCGGCACCGGCGTACACCACACGGCCATCGGCAGCCGCCATGACCGGATCACCAGCCTTGCCGCTGATGTCGTAGCCTTTGTTGCGCGCCTCGTCAAAACCGGCCAGCAAAGAGCCACTGGCGGGCCAAATAAAGCCGACATCCTCATCGCCACCGGATGCGGCGGGCGCGGGCTTGCTGGCCACGGGGGCCGACGTAGCCGCAGGGGCTTTGCTGTTGCTGGCCCCCGGCGCAATCACAGTGGTGACGACGGGGCGCGTGGTGACCACCGCCGGGCTGTCAGGGGGCACGACGCGCAGCACCTGCCCAACCTCGATCAGGTTAGGGTTATCGAGGTTATTCCAGCGGGCCAGGTCTTTCCAGCTTTGGCCGCTTTCTAGGCCGATGCGGATCAGGGTGTCACTGGGTTTGACGGTGTAGTAACCGGGCTTACCGGCGTTTTCTGCACCGGGCAAGGGCTTGTCCGCAACGAGCACAGTGCCCGGCTGAGTGACAGCCACGCCGGCGGAGGTTCCCCGGTCTTCGACGGGTGCCTTGGTGAGCCGAGTGCCACAGCCAGAGAGCACCAGCCCCGCCAGCGCCACAGAACCCCAGACTTTCAGGCCACGCGATACCAACATAAATCAATCCCTTTAGGCAATGCCTGATTTTAGAGGGACAAAATGCACCGACTCCAGAATGCTTTTTTTTAGCCCTTGGGGGGTTTTGTCCACTACCAG
>JAIESZ010000142.1 GCA_019745615.1 Burkholderiaceae bacterium | reverse complement strand
GCGTTTCGATCAGCAGGCCCGCAATGCTTTGCGTCTCGCCTGTTCCGGTACGCAAGTCAAAGTCTTGCATAAAGCGCACACCATCGCCATCCCACTCAAATGCCAACTTGTGCGGTGCAAACCAGTCATGCAGCGTCGCTTGATCGGGGGGCGTTTTGAGCAGCCGTCCCCACGCCACGGAGGTTTCTACGGGCGAGGTGGTTTGTAGCAGACCAATCGCCAACTGCGCCAAGGCCCCATTGAAGTCGGGGCGCACGGCATCAAATGCCACGAGGTCACTGCGTGATAACTCTGCTGGAGAGACCCACGTTCGATGCCCGTCTCTGGTACGCACGGGCAACCAATTTTCTGTCAACAGGTTCACGAAACCTCCTCGAAAAGTTTGTTTCGACGATCATTTTTACATGAATAAGTGAGAAGGCTGAAATAAAATTTGTATCTGTTTGTGCGATACTGAAGCCTTCTCCTCTTCCGAGGAGATGAACCGTGAGACGGCTGTTTTAACGCAGTGCTTTTGGAGATTTTCCCCACGTGCGTGGGGCTCAGGTGCCAGATGGTTGTCCGTCTGGCACCTCCTTGCGACGCAGGCCACGTTGGCTGTCGTAAATCCAGACCACTACAGGGTTTTGTCTTTGCGTCGCGTTTTCTGGCTGTGCCGTGCCTTCAAATTGATCGCCACGACACTCCAATCCCAGCACGACCACCCACTGGCCGCTACCCGGCAGTTGCTCATTGAGCTGCTGGCGGGCTAACGCGCGTTCGGGGTTTTTCTCTTCTGTTGTTTGTGTAATCAAGCGCCGAGCCACACGCACGGTGCTGTAGGCCCAAGCGTGCTGCGGGGGCTTGTCGCTGCGCCAAGGTTGCAGGGTGTTATTGTTCCAACGGGCGAGTAAAACATCCACGCTCGCTTCGCCCAAACGGGATGGGGCTACGGTGTCTGCTGCCCATTCCAAACTACGTTGCGCACGGGAATAACCGATCTCGCGCCTGACACTGACCATATGGGCTTGAGCTGCATCGGCAAATGCCTCGCCTTCAGCCGCTAGGGCATTGCGTTGCAAGGCTTCCGGTATCTCTGCCTCTGGGTTAAATACGCCTTCTATTAAGCCTCTGGCATCGGTGGGCATGGTGAACTCGCCCGATTGCAGCGCGCGTGCGGTCAGCCAGAGTTGTGCGTGGTTTGGATAGACTTTGGCCGATTTGGGAAATGCCTGCACAAACCATGATGCCGTGGGTGTGGGCGTCCATGCCGGCCCCAACACCCAGAGGCCAGCTGGGCCGCGCTGGTCTTTCGCATCGCGGTCATTCAGGCGGCGGCCTTGGGTATCGCGTACATGGCGGTGCAGGCGGCCTGCACGTTGAATCAGCCGATCTATCGGGGCCAAATCGGTCACGACCAGATCAAAGTCCACATCCAGCGATTGCTCTGCCACTTGGGTAGCGATCAGCAGTCGTCCGGCCCGTTCGTGGGGGCCACTGTGGCAGCCAAAGGTGTGCAATACTTTGTCTTCAATGTCCAGCCGATCTCCCAAGGCAAAACGGGCATGAAATAGCGTGATTTGATCCGAAGGGATGCGTGTAGCCATGTCTGCGTATGCGGCTAAGGCGTCACTGATGGTGTTGCAAATCCAAGCGACGCATTGACCAGTAGCCAGCGTTGCGGCAATATGCTGCATCACAGCACCACGGTCTGATTCGTAATGCACCATGACGGTGCGGTTCATTGCCGGTCGCGTGTCTACACGGGTTTGAGTGGCCATCAAGGCTTTGGTGGGGGCCCAAGTGGTGATCAGCGGGTAGTCATCGCTGGCATCCACAGCAGGCCCACGCACCCCTAACCCTTTGCCATAAGCGGTGAGTAGGGCGGCTTTCATATGCTGGGGCATGGTGGCTGAGAGCAAAATCGCGCTGCCTCCGGCGCGTGCATGAAACTCCAGCAAGTTCTTTAACGTGCTCTGCATATAGGTGTCACAGGCGTGTACTTCGTCTACCACCAACACCTTGCGCCACAACCCAAGAAGGCGCAAAGATTGGTGTTTACTTTGCAAGGCACCCAGCAAGGCTTGGTCTATCGTGCCCACCCCCGCAGGAGCCAACAGTGCGCGTTTGTTGTGGTCAGCCAACCAGCGTGAGCAGCGCCGGGTAGCACTTTCGTCCGTTTGCTGCGCATCATGTTCATCGTGACCGGGCTGAATCACAGAGGTGGCAAACGATGCCACTAAGTTTTTGCGACCATGGGCCAGCACCAAGCTAGGTAGGTCGGGAAGACTGGGAAACAACTGGCCATACACCTGAGCAATCCGCTCGTACATCGCATTGGCAGTGGCCATCGTGGGTAGAGCTATGAAAAATCCATTTCCACAGCCTTGGGCCATGAGCCGCTGTGTCAACATCACTGCTGCTTCGGTTTTTCCTGCTCCGGTCACGTCTTCTAGCAAATGAATTTGTGGGCCGTCGGCTAGCTCAACAGAGGCAGCCCAAACTTGCAAGGGAGATGGTTTTTGAATGCTGGAAAAGAGTTGCTGAAAAGAGCGTTCAGCCTGCCGCCCCGGAGATACCACTTCAGATCGGGTTAGGGCTTGTGCGGCCAAACCGAGCACCTTGTGCCAATAGTCTGGCAACGTGAGTTGTGGCGTGTCACAGTAGGTAAAGATATCGGCATTGGAGCCGATCCAATCTGCTAATACGGCCAAGCCTGCCACCCACCACGACAGCTCACTGCTGATTTTCTCGAAAGAATCGGCATCTAAGCTATGGGCCACACGGGCTGCTTCTGGGGGCAGTAGCAAGGCGCGCATGGCCTCGACAAACTCTAGCGCGGCGTTTACATCTGTCGCACGAAAATGCCGGTCTAGATGACGGACGGTTTCATTGGGCGGCTGGCCGTGGTGCCCCATGACGGCACGTGCCCAAAAGTTTAAGCCTTCATGGTCTTGCGGATCATCACCAAACCAAGCTTCGTCATCTGTTTTGGGTTGAACGTGGGCTTGCCAAAATGCCATCCCCAAGCTGTCATGGCGTTCGCCAGCAATCCTCTGGGAGCAGCTTTCATTGGGTTGTAAGCGCTGAGCCAAATCAGCCCGCTGCCCCTGAAAGCTGAGTGAAAACTTGCC
>JAIESZ010000300.1 GCA_019745615.1 Burkholderiaceae bacterium | reverse complement strand
GGGCTGGTGATACCGCTGTACGCCGTTCTGTGGTGGTTTGCGGTGCATTTGCTGGTCGTAACGTGCGTTTATGTAGGCTTGTGCCCCTTGCCGCGCCCACACAAAACACCACGCCAAGATGCCTGGCGGTTGATGCAGTGCATGGCCGCGATGGGGCTCCTTTGGGGTAGTTTGGGGCTGATTATTTGGCGGTTCAGTCATGACACTACCGATGCCGTGATTTACTACGTGGGCATTTTGAGTACCGTCTCTTCGGGGGCCTTGGGGCTGGGCGCACCGATGTACCGCGCCTATGTGGTTTATCTTAGCTGTGCGGTCAGTGGGGCCTTGGTGGCCTTGCTGCTCACCGAAGGCGCTGTCACTTTGCCTGCGATGGCGATGGTTGCGGTGTATTACGGCCTGACCTGCTTGCACGCTCACAATCTGTCCCAAGCCGCCCTGAACAGCATCGAGATTAAGTTTGAAAACGAGCGTTTGGTGGGGCAACTGCGCGCCCAAACGCAGCGGGCGCTGCAAGCCCAAGAAGCTGCCGAACAGGCCAACCAAGACAAATCGCGCTTTTTGGCTGCGGCCAGCCACGACTTGCGCCAGCCGCTGCACGCGATGGGCCTATTTTTGGAAACCCTGCGCCGCAGCCCGCTCAATGGGCACCAAACGCTGGTGCTGGGCCATGCCCGCACCGCCTCCCGCGCCGCTGCTGAGATGCTGACCACGCTGCTCGATTACTCGCGCCTAGAGGCGGGCGTGGTCAAGGCACACCGGGCACCGTTTTCGGTGCAAGCGCTGCTGTCGGGCTTGGAGCAAGAGTTTGGCGTACAGGCTGATGCGGCAGCGCTGGTGTACCGCACCCGCGAGACCTCTGCTGCTGCGCTGGCCGACCGGGCATTGGTCGATCTGGTGATGCACAATTTGATTTCTAACGCTCTGCGCTATACCCAGCGCGGTGGGGTGCTCATTGCCTGCCGCCAGCGCCGGATGCGGTTGGCCCTAGAGGTATGGGACACCGGGATGGGCATCCCCAATGAGCACATCACAGAAATTTTTCGTGAGTTTCACCAGCTTGGCAACCCTGAGCGTGACCGACGCAAAGGGCTGGGCTTGGGGTTGGCTATCGTCAAGCGCTTGGTGGCTGAGATGGGCACGCAGGTGGAGGTGTTCTCTCGTGTGGGCCAAGGGTCGATGTTTCGGCTCTGGCTCGATGCTTGGAATGGCCCCCTGCTGATGGACGAGCACGCCGACAACGGCGACCAAACCCGGCGGCTGGCTGGGTTGCGTGTGCTGGCCATTGATGACGATGAGGCCGTTTGCCTAGGCATGCAATCGCTGTTGCAAAGCTGGGGCTGTGTGTGTACCACGGCCCCCTCGGCACGCGCTGTACTCGATAGCCCGGCTGCGCAGCGCCGCCCGCCTGACCTCATCATTACCGACTACCGTTTGCGCGAAGGTGAAACCGGCAAAGAGGTGCTAGAGCAACTGCGCACGCACTGGGGCCAGCCAGTATCGGCCATCATTATGACGGGCGACACCTCGCCACAGCGGCTGCGTGATGCCCAATCTACTGCTGCGCTGCTGTTGCACAAACCGGTCTCTAGCGATCAGCTCATTGCTGCGATGGTGCAACTGCTGCCCGTGCCCAAGGGCTGATACTACGCCCGCTTGGGCCTGTGTTAAGACTACCTTCAGCCCTGCCGCGCACCATCAGGGCATGCGTACTTTTTATTCCCCCCGTTGGTTGTGGGCAGCGCTGCTGGCGCTGACTTGCAGTGTGCCCTTGGCTGCCCATGCGGGCGACACCAGTGCGTCAGCGCAATTGCAGCGCTGGACGGCGGAGGCCGGTGCCGCGCCCAATGCCGAGCGTGGCCGCATGTTTTTTACCAGCCGCCAAGGTGGTGAGTGGTCTTGTGCCTCTTGCCACGGCAACCCACCCACCACGCCCGCACGCCATGCCAGCACGGGCAAAACCATTGCCCCGCTGGCTCCAGCCTTCAACCCTGAGCGCTTTACCGATACCGCCAAGGCCGATAAATGGTTTCGGCGCAACTGCAAAGATGTTTTGAGCCGCGAATGCACCGCCGCCGAAAAAGCCGACGTGCTCGCTTGGCTGGTACAGCTTAAATAAGCCATCAGAAAGGCGCGCCATGTCTGTTTTTTCTCATTTTCTGGCTGTTGGCCGCACGCTGCGCCCATTCGGGCTGCTGCTGGGCTGCTGTGTTGCGCTGCCCAGCTTTGCTGACCGCCCTATGATGGCTGCCAGCGCCATGTTGCCCGCCTACCAGCAAGAATGCGTAGCCTGCCACATGGCCTATCCGCCCGGCTTGTTGCCAGCAGCCTCTTGGGCGCGTGTCATGCAAGGGCTAGACCGGCATTACGGCACCGATGCTGCGCTAGACGCCGCTACCGTACGCCAAATTAGCACTTGGCTGCAAAGCAACGCGGGCACCTACAAGCGTGTGGCCGAAGCACCACCACAAGATCGCCTCACGCAATCTGCTTGGTTTGAGCGCAAGCACCGCGAGGTAGCTCCCGCCGTCTGGAAGCGCGCTGCTGTAGGCAGCCGTGCCAACTGCATGGCCTGCCACACCCGCGCCGACCGAGGCGATTTTGACGACGACAACGTCCGCATCCCCAAATAAGGAGCCAGCCATGACCTCGCATACCCTCCATGCACCTTCCGCCGCCGCCACGGCCCCTGTGCCCACACGCCGCGTGGTGGATGCCACCACGCGCATGTTGCATTGGATGATGGCGCTGTCCTTTACCGGGGCCTACCTGACCGCCGAAAGCGAGCGCTGGCGCTTGGTACACGTCACGCTGGGTTATACGCTGGCGGGCATTGTGCTGGCCCGCTTGGTGTGGGGGCTGGTGGGGCCGCGCTCGGTGCGGCTGGCCGGTCTGTGGGGCCGCGTACGCGGGCTGCCAGCATGGTTGCGCTCGTTGGCAGGCGTGCAGTCTGTGGCGGCTTTACAGGATTTGGTGCGCCCAGGGCGTAACCTGCTCATGGGGCTGGCGATGGTACTCATGCTGGCGCTGGTGCTGCCGTTGAGCTTGAGCGGCTATGCTGTGTGGGATGAATGGGGCGGTGAGTGGCTAGAAGAAGTGCATG
>JAIESZ010000272.1 GCA_019745615.1 Burkholderiaceae bacterium | reverse complement strand
TGGGCGCACTGTTGAAAAACGAGCAGGACGTGAGCCTGTTTGAAAAGCTGGTGTTCATGAACCAGCGCAACCGCTGATTTTTGCAACATTTGGCCGTCCAGATGGTGGTGAATTAGCCGTTTACACAAAATTCTGCACACCCTCCCAGCGTATCGAGAAATTAAAGCTCACAAGCCCCAGGTTCTGGCACCATGCCTTTGGTGTAGCTTGGTGACGGCAAAATTGGGCTTTACGTAGCAAAGTGTTTTGCTCAGAAATTTTTATCTGTGGCATCGAGCAGTAATGGATAACAACGACCAACCCACCAAAGCCAAGGCAGGCGAACACCACACCCCCATGATGCAACAGTACCTGAGCCTCAAGGCCGGGTACCCCGACACGCTCTTGTTCTACCGCATGGGCGATTTTTACGAGGTTTTTTATGCTGATGCCGAAAAAGCGGCACGGCTGTTAGACATCACCCTGACCCAGCGCGGCCAGTCGGCAGGCCAGCCGGTGATGATGGCCGGGGTGCCGTTCCACGCGCTAGAAAACTACTTGGCGCGCCTCATCAAGTTGGGTGAATCAGTGGCCATTTGCGAGCAGGTGGGGGATGTAGCCACCAGCAAAGGCCCGGTGGAGCGCAAGGTGGTGCGCGTGGTGACGCCCGGCACCCTGACCGATGCTGAACTGCTCTCGGACAAGGCCGAAGCCCTGCTGCTGGCTATCCACCAAGGGCCACGCGCCCGCTATGGCCTAGCGTGGATGAGCGTGACGCAAGGCATTGTGCAACTGGCTGAATGCAGCCCCGACGAGTTGGCTGCGTGGCTGGCCCGCATTGCTCCCAGTGAAGTGATTTATAGCGCGGGCAGCAGTGAGCGCTTTGAGCAGCAATTGCTGTTATTGCGCCAGAGCGCTGCCTTTCAGTGCCCCATCAGCCCCCGGCCCGACTGGCAATTTGACCCGGCTTTGGGCGCACGCCAATTGCTGGCGCAATTGGGGGCAGCCAGCCTGCACGCTTGGGGGGCGCAAGACTTGGCCCAAGCCCATGCCGCCGCCGGTGCCTTGCTCCAATATGCCGAACACACCCAAGGCCGGGCGCTCACGCATGTCCAGCAGATACAGGTGCAGCGCACGGGCGATGTGATTGACCTGCCCGCCAGCACGCGGCGCAATCTCGAACTGGTCAAAACCCTGCGCGGCGAAGACGCACCCACGCTGCTGTCTTTGCTCGATACCTGCATGACCGGCATGGGTAGCCGCTTGCTTAAAACTTGGTTGCTAGAGCCGCAGCGTGAGCGCACGCAGGCCCGCGCCCGGTTGGCTGCCACTACAGCA
Organism: Burkholderiaceae bacterium; assembly: GCA_019745615.1. Taxonomy (GTDB): domain Bacteria; phylum Pseudomonadota; class Gammaproteobacteria; order Burkholderiales; family Burkholderiaceae_C; genus Simplicispira. The sequence goes on along the minus strand of JAIESZ010000272.1, from coordinate 1,775 downwards.
TTGCACGGTAACGGTAATCTTTGGCAAACCCTGCGCAGCGCCTTGAAAGGCGTGAGTGATGTTGAGCGCATCAGCGCCCGTATCGCCCTGCGCCAAGTGCGCCCACGCGAGTTGGTAGCCTTGTGCAAAACCCTGCAAAAGCAGGAGCTGCTCACCTTGCTACCCCCAGAGGTTGACCCCTACCTAGCCCAAATTGCCACCGACCTACAAGTGCCACCCGCCTGTGCTGCCCTGTTGCAGGCGGCGATAGCCGAAGAACCAGCCGCTTTGGTGCGCGATGGCGGTGTCATTGCCAATGGCTTTGATGCCGAATTGGACGAGTTGCGCGCTATCCAGAGCCATTGCGATGCCTTTTTGCTCGATCTAGAAAGCCGCGAACGCGCCCGCACCGGCATTGCCAACCTGCGCGTGCAGTTCAACAAAGTGCATGGTTTTTATATCGAAGTCACGCAGGGCCAAAGCAGCAAAGTGCCCGACGATTACCGCCGCCGCCAAACGCTCAAAAACGCCGAGCGCTTTATCACCCCTGAACTGAAAACGTTTGAAGACAAGGCCTTGTCTGCGCAAGAGCGGGCATTGGCACGCGAAAAATGGCTGTACGAGCAGGTGCTAGACCAGTTGCAGGCTTATGTACCAGCCCTGACACGCATGGCACGCGCTTTGGCAGCGCTGGATGTACTGTGCTGCTTGGCCGAGCGCGCACTGACGCTCAACTGGTGCGTGCCCCAGTTTACGCCGGAGCCTTGCATTGAGATTGAAGCGGGCCGCCACCCAGTGGTCGAAGCTCGGTTGGCGCAAACATCTAGCGGTGCTTTTATCGCCAACCACACGCGGCTGAACCCGAACACCCGGCTGCACATCATTACGGGCCCGAACATGGGCGGTAAATCGACCTATATGCGCCAAGTCGCATTGATTGTGTTGCTGGCGAGCATGGGCAGCCATGTACCGGCCAGCGCCTGCCGCTTGGGGCCGATAGATGCCATCCACACTCGCATTGGTGCTGCCGATGATTTGGCCAATGCCCAATCCACCTTTATGTTGGAGATGGTAGAAGCGGCGCAAATTTTGCACGCTGCCACACCGCACAGTTTGGTGCTGATGGACGAAATTGGCCGGGGCACCAGCACCTTTGATGGGCTGGCGCTGGCCAGTGGCATTGCCAGCCACCTGCACGACAAAACCAAAGCCTTTACCCTGTTTGCCACCCACTACTTTGAACTGACCGAGCTGCCCGCGCAGGCACGCCATGCCGTCAATTGGCATGTCAGTGCTGCTGAGTCCGGCCACGACATTGTGTTTTTGCACGAGTTGCAAAGTGGCCCGGCCAGCCGCAGCTATGGTGTTCAGGTGGCTAAGTTGGCGGGCATTCCGGCTGCTGTGCTGCACCATGCCCGCCATACCCTTGCCACCTTGGAGGTGCGTGCCAGCCAGCACCAAGCCCAAGTGGATTTGTTTGCTGCACCCCCGGCAGCAGAGCTACCTCAGACCAATGCAGTAGAAGCAGCGCTGGAACACATTGATCCTGATGCCCTTAGCCCCCGCGAGGCTTTGGAAGCCCTGTACCAACTCAAACGGCTGGCCGGGCCAGCGCCGTAATACCTGCCAACACGTTCTAAAAAGCGGGCGAGGGCGAGAAGGCGAAAATGGCAACTTCTTTCCATTTTTGAATGCAACCCAGCGTTGTACCTTGCCCACCATGTCTGACACCAACCAACGCCCCCTTTGGCTACAGCAACTATTGCAAGGCCCCCACGCCTTGGCCCCGGAGGCCA
>JAIESZ010000275.1 GCA_019745615.1 Burkholderiaceae bacterium | reverse complement strand
TGCTGGATCATGCAAGAGTTGGCCAAGTCCCATGCCGATGTGCCCAGCATCCCTGAACTGACCCTGACCCTGCGCGAACTGGCCGCGCGCATCGCCCCGCATGGCACGTTTAATTTTTTGCTCTCCAACGGTCAGGCATTGTGGGCGCACGCCTCCACCCATCTCTACTACATTGAGCGCCAGCATCCCTTTGCTGAGGCCCAACTGGCCGATGAGGATATGCGTGTTGATTTTTCTACCCAAACCGCCCCCACCGACCGGGTGGCCGTCATTGTCACGGCCCCACTGACCAGCAACGAGACGTGGCACCCATTCCGTGCCGGAGAGCTCAAGGTGTTTGTGGACGGCATCGCCTGCGCCTAAAGTGGGTGCTGCTCAGGGGGGTGATGGGGGGCAATGCTGCATTGCAGCGTGCAATTTACCTCTGAGCTAGATAGAGTGGAGGGGCAGGGTGCCTGCGGCTGCCCTTGTGTCACTGCTGGTGCCAACGCCCACATCACCCACCGTGCCCCGCACAGGAGATTCGCCCATGGCGAAATGGACCCTCTTCCCCTACCCCCACCGCTATCAGTACGACAGTGCTAACTTGGCTGCACAGTGGCAGCGCCTCCATCTTGGAGACCAAGAGCCTCTGCCGTCTGATCCGTCGGTGCTGGCGGCATGGGTGCTGTTCCACAACGGGTACTTTGAGCAGGCCATGCAGGCCGGTTTGGCTGCGGGGGCAGCTGGTAGTACGGTAGCCAACGTGGCCACTATCACCTATGCCCGCTATCTCGAAAAACGCGAACGCAACCGACAAGACTTGTTTATAGAGGCCGCAGAACGCGCCCTAGCGCAAACGCAAAATGAACCAGACAATGCCAACGCTTGGTACTGCTCTGGCTACGCCTTGCAACACTACAGCCAAGGCATTAGCGTAGCGCGCGCTTTGGCCCAAGGCGTAGGCAACAAGGTCAAGCACTCCCTAGAGCGTGCCATGACTCTAGCGCCTGCCCATGCCGATGCCCGTATTGCGTTGGGCGCTTTTCATGCCGAAGTGATTGACAAGGTAGGCCCGCTGATTGGCGGCATGACCTATGGGGCCAAAAAAGACACTGCCTTGCGCATGTTTCATGAGGCATTGCAACTGCAACCTGAATCGGCCTTGGGCCGCACTGAATACGCCAACGCCCTCATCATGCTCGAAGGTGAGGCCCGCATGGCTGAGGCCACTATGCTCTACGAACAGGCCGCCTGCGCTCCGGCACTGGATGCGGCGCAGTATTTGGCCGCTGAAATGGCCCAGACCGAGCTTGCCACTGAAGACTGGAGCGCTACAGCATCGCTACCACCCAGCCAGCACTGAACTTGTGCCGTGAGGCCACCCCGCAGGCTAGGGAGCCAAGCGCCGAGCCGCGATCTCTAGCAGGCCATCAAAAATCAGGTTGTCTACCAGTTCAAAGGGGCGGCCCATGCTGGGGGCCATTTTCCAGCCCGCGCCGCCCGTCATCATGCAGGCAGGCTCGGCACCACAATGCGCCATCACATGCTGCACCATGCGCTCTATGGCTCCAGCAATGGCAAAGGTGCCGCCACTGGTCAGGGCATCGCTGGTGTTGGTAGGAAACATACGCACCTCGCCCGTGGGCACATGCAGCCCTGCCGTGCCCGACTCTAGCGCCCGCAGCATGATGCCGTGCCCCGGCAAAATAATGCCACCTAAAAAATGCCCTTGGGCATCAATGGCCTCTACGGTCACGGCGGTGCCCACCATCACTACCACCAGCGGGCGGGCCGGGCCTTGGGCCAGCAAGCGCTGGCGTGCGCCAATCATGGCTACCCAGCGGTCGCAGCCCAAGCGCGCTGGGTGGTCGTAACCATTGCGCAGCCCAGCTTCTTGCGCTGAGGCCACTACCCATTGCGCTGATACATCCCACAACTCCATTTGCTCTTCGACGCGGCGCTTGATGGCATCCCCCGCCACCACACAGCCGAGCATTTTGCTGGGTGCCGGCAGTTGCGCCCAGCCGCCCTCAGCCAGCCGATCCACATGGTCGAGAAACTCAGCACCCTGCGCCAGCAGTGCCGCACCGGGGTGAGGGGCGTCGTACAGCGCCCATTTAAGGCGGGTGTTGCCGATGTCAATGGCCAAAAAAGTCATGCGCCGCATTATCACGAGTTTTCTTGACACACTTTTTTACTCTACTGTAGCGCTCGGTTTGGCGCTACAGTGCAACATCGCAATAGAGCTACGACAGGAGAAAATACATGGGTCTTTTCAGTTTTATTAAAGAAGCGGGTGAAAAGCTGTTGGGTGGCAAAGAGGCAGCAGCTGTCACACCAGATGGCCCGTCGCAAGAAGAGCGTAATGCCAAGGCCGCGCAGGCCATTGCCGCCTACATTGCCACGCAAAACCTAGGTGTCAGTGAGGTGCAGGTAGGCTACGACGGTGTGCAGGGCCAAGTCACGGTGCAGGGCCAAGCCCCCACACAAGCGGCCAAAGAAAAAGTCACGTTGTGCTGCGGTAACGTCTCTGGCGTCACCCATGTCGATAACCAGATGAGCGTGGCTGCCGCCGAGCCTGAAGCGCAGTACCACGATGTGGTGCGTGGCGATACCCTGTCGGCCATCGCCAAAAAGTTTTATGGCGATGCCAACAAGTACCCCAAGATTTTTGAGGCCAACCAGCCCATGCTCAACCACCCGGACAAAATTTATCCGGGGCAAAAACTGCGTATTCCGCCGCTGTAATTGGCAGCAGAGATGGGGGTTGCGGCTTACCCTTGACGCCAAGGCAAGCCATGAAAGCGCCAGCCACCCCGGTGGCCGCGCTGGCCTTGGCTGTCGGGGTCGCCTTCAAAACCTTCCAGAATGTTGTAGGCCGTCAGGCCCAGCTCGGTAGCCCGGCGCGCTGCCGCTATAGAGCGCACACCACTGCGGCACAGCAGCAACACTTTTTGCCCAGCGGGCACGGCGGCGCGCAGTTGGGCATCAAAATCAGGGTTCATGGCCATGCTGGGCCATTCTTTCCAAACCACAGGCACCGCACCGGGCACTTGGCCTACCCAAGCCAGCTCGGCGCTGCTGCG
>JAIESZ010000048.1 GCA_019745615.1 Burkholderiaceae bacterium | reverse complement strand
GATTGGTAACGGCTGCCTGCTGGGATGGTAAAGCGCTGCCATTGCTCGTGGCGCACAGCAATGCCAAAGCGTGCCAGCAGTTCTAGGGTGATGTGGATATAGGGCTTGGAGATCAGCTCGCCCACCACTTCAATCACCACGTCTTGGGTCGTGGCCGCCAGCGGCAGGGCCATGAGCAAGGCGGTTAAAAATTGGCTAGAGACATCGCCGCGCACCGGGATGGGCTTGTCCAGCGACAGCGCCGGAACACCATCGGCTTGGGCAATGCGCAGCGGTGGGTAGCCATCTTGACCCAGATAGTCGATGTGGCAGCCCAGTTGGCGCAGGGCATCGACCAAGTCGCCAATGGGGCGCTCGTGCATCCGGGCAATGCCGCCCAGCTCATACTCGCCACCCAGCAGTGCTAGAGCAGCAGTGAGTGGGCGCATGGCGGTGCCCGCATTGCCCAAAAACAGCTTGGCGGGAGATTGGGGCGTGCGCCCACCCAAGCCGGTGATGCGCGCTTGGGTGCCGTTTTCTTCCACGCCGCAACCCAATTGGCGCAGAGCGTCGAGCATGACGCGGGTATCGTCGGAGGCTAACAGGTCTTCGACCACCGTGGTGCCTGCACTCAGGGCCGCCAGCAGCAAGACACGGTTGGAAATGCTTTTAGAGCCGGGCAGGTGTACGCTGCCTGCGGCATGGTGCAGCGACGGCAGATCAAGAAAGGGGATAGCAAACATTCAGTGGCCTTTGCTGCGTTGCCCGCCCATACGCCAATGGGTACGGGTTTCACTGGCCAGCGTAATCAGGTCTTCTAAGCCTTGGGTGTTGCCGCTGCGGATCAATTGTTCTAGTTGCAGCAGCGCTTGGCGGAACAACTCTGACTGCGCCAAGACCTCGTTGCGGTTAGACAAGAAAATATCGCGCCAAATTTTGGGATCACCCCCGGCAATGCGGCTGAAATCGCGAAACCCCGGCCCAGCCAGCGAGAAAAAGGTGTCGGATTGGGGTTGACCGGCCAGCCCGTTGATAAAGGCAAAAGCGAGTAGGTGCGGCAAATGGCTGACGGCCGCAAATGCCTCATCATGCGATTCGGGCGACATACTGGTGACGCGGCAGCCCAGCGCTTTCCAGACTTCTTCGGCTTGGCGGATTTGTGCAGTCAGGGTGCGCTCAATCGGGGTCAGGATAACTTCACGACCGACGTACAAATCAGCATCAGCGTGTTCTACCCCTGCTACTTCGCGCCCGGTGATGGGGTGGGCGGGTACAAACGGCCCCGCCTTGTCACCCAAGGCACTGCGAGCAGCCTTGACCACATCGGCCTTGGTGGAGCCGACATCCATAATCAACATCTGGGGCGTGACCAAATGCTTGATCGCCTTGAGGGAGGCTTCTGTGGCCGAGACCGGCACCGCCAGCAGCACAATATCAGCCCCTGCCACGGCGAGCAGGGCCGAGGGGGCCTCGACATCAATCACCCCCATTTGGCGGGCGCGGTCGGTGGTAGAGGGCGATTTGCTGTAGCCCACGACCCGTTTTACCAGCCCGGCACGCTTGAGTGCCAGCGCAAACGATCCGCCCATCAGGCCGCAGCCGATGAGCCCCAGTTGTTCAAACATGCCGTTTCCTTAGGAGGCCACCGGGTACGTGCCCAGCACCTTATAAAAAGCACACAGGCCACGCAGCGCTGCCAGCGCAGCGGCGACATGCGGTTGGCTGGGGTGGCCGTCAAGATCAATGTAGAAATAATATTCCCACTGGCCGGTGCGCGCCGGACGCGACTCAAAGCGCGTCATAGACACGCCATGCTGCTTGAGCGGCACCAGCAAATCATGCACCGCCCCCGGCTGGTTGGGTACCGAGACAATCAGGCTGGTGCAATCTTTGCCAGAGGGTGGCGGTGTTTGCAGCGTATGTGGCAGGCAGATGATGGCAAACCTGGTGCGGTTGTAGGCATCATCTTGGATGGCATGGGCCACAATGTGCAGGCCAAACTGCTGCGCAGCGCGCTCGCTCGACAGCGCGGCCCAAGCCGGGTTGGTGGCGGCCAAACGGGCACCTTCGGCATTGCTCGATACCGGGCGGCGCTCGGCATGGGGCAGGTGCTTAGACAGCCAGCCTTGGCACTGGGCCAGTGCTTGTGGGTGCGCCAGCACGGCCTCAATGCCATCCAAAGAGTTGGTTTGGCGCAGCAGGTTGTGCCGGATCAGCAAACTGACCTCGCCCACCACATGGCAAGGCGTGTGCAAAAACATATCCAGCGAGCGCGTGACTACGCCTTCGGTGGAGTTTTCTACACCCACCACGCCATATTGGGCACTGCCCGCCGCCGTAGCGTGGAACACTTCGTCAAAATTGGCGCAGTACATCAAGTCGGCAGCGCCGCCAAAATACTCGACAGCAGCTTGCTCACAGAAGGTGCCTTCTGGCCCTAACACCGCCACGCGCTGGGGTGACTCCAGCGCCAAGCAGGCCGACATGATCTCGCGCCAAATGGCCGCGACATGGGCGCTTTTCAGCGGGCCGGGGTTGGCGGTGGTGATTTTGTCAATCACTTGGGCGACGCGGTCGGGCCGGAAAAACGGCGTACCCTCGCGCTTTTTGACTTCACCCACTTGCTCGGCCACCAAGGCGCGCTGGTTGAGCAGGGTCAGCAGTTGCCGGTCGAGGCTGTCAATTTGTACACGCAGGTCGGCCAGATCGGGCGAGGCTTGCGGAATGGGAGGAGAAGAAGCGGAGGTCATGCAGATTGGCGTTCAAATTCTTGCAGATAGGCTACCAACGCTTGCACCCCTTCGAGCGGCATGGCGTTGTACAGGCTGGCACGCATCCCGCCCACCGATTTGTGGCCCTTGAGCTGCAACAGGCCGCGCTCTTTGGCACCGGCCAAGAAGGCGTCGTTGCGCGACTCATCGCGCAAGAAGAACGGAATGTTCATGCGCGAGCGGCAATGGGGGGCCACTTTGTTCACGTAGAACTGGGATTGGTCAATGGTGTCGTAGAGCAACTGGGCTTTGGTGATGTTGCGCTGCTCAATGGCAGCAATGCCGCTCAAATCG
>JAIESZ010000305.1 GCA_019745615.1 Burkholderiaceae bacterium | reverse complement strand
CGCGAGGTGTCGCGCACCAAGCGCGGAAAGCGCTGGAAGATAAATGACACCGGCATCATGCGCACCTGCATGATGGCGTCTTGCATTTCTTCGGAGATACGGTTGATGACGGCGTATTGTGCCTTGATCTCGCGGGCCAGCTCGCGCACACCATATTGGTTTTCAGCGCGGTTGGCCAAATAGGGAATGGCGTTTTTAGCCACCACCATCTCGCCAATCAGGTTCATCAGCCGGTCAACCTTCACCTGATCGACTTTCAGGCTCTTGGGGCTGAGGTGTTCGTCGCTGCGACGGCCCATTTTGGGATCACTGGGCTCGCCGTGTTCGCCGTGCTCGGCAGGATCACTGGGGGGGCTGGGTTCTAGGGCCAGAGGTGGTGTGGGGCTTGCAATAGCGCTGTCTGCCACCAAGGCCGTGGCGGTTTCAGTCTGCGGAAAGACCGACTCTAGCCAAGCGGCCAAGGGGGCGGCGCTGCTGGCCTGCAAGGCGGCTTGGGTGGCCGCTTCTAATGCGGGCCCTTGGGCGGCGCGCCCAGTGGCATAGAGGCAGGGGGCCAATGAGGCGGCTACTGCTTTGAGGCGGCCTGTGAGCCAAGCGTCTTCGTCGGGCAGGGCCAGTATCTCGCGCTGCACCGCCAGCACAGCATGGAGCGCTTCTTGGGTCGGTAGTGGCGTAGCCACTGCGATGGGGGCGGCAGTGGGCGCTGGCGTGCTGCTGGTTGCCTCTGGGGCGGTGGCCGTTTGCAGAAAGGCCACCCAATCGGGCGCTTGCAGCGTGCGTACTGACAGCACCAAAGTTTCGATGGCGGCCCAGTCTGCCGTGGGCGCTTGCAGCAGGGCTTGCAGCCAGCGCAGCGCCGAGGCCAGCCAGAGGCCACTGTTGGATAGTTCCAACATAAGCCGCACCGTGCGTACCAAGCCCGCCATGTCATGTACCTGCACAAATTGCAGGGCATCCGTGACAAAATCGTCATACACCGGGCCGCCGTTGGGGTCGCCTTGGGGCAGGGCCAAGCACAGAGCGGGGATGCTCAGTATCTGGATTTGTTCTGGAACGTAGCGGAAATGGGTTTCCACCTCGGAGCGGTGCCCCAGTACCAACAGCCCGAAATCTAATTCGCAGCGGTAGGCATCTAGGTCAGCCAGCGCAGGCCAAGGTTGGGTGCGCGCCTGCATGCCGCCCCACAGCAGCCCCGGCGTCAGTCTGGCTTGGTGCAGTGGGTCTTCGCCCTGAAAAAAGCATTCTTCGGCGGGCTGGTAACGCACCCAGAGCAGGTCTTCGCCTTGTTGTGTGTGTTGCCAAGCTTGGAGCCGGATGGGTTCAGGAATGCGCAGCAGTTCTGCGGCTGTGGGCACGATCAGGGCGGGTGTGCTGGCCGCCGGTGCTGGCGCTGGCTGTGGGTCGTCGGCACTGGCGTCGGTGCCGTCAGGGGTGACCAGTTGGCGTAGCCCGGCAGCCAAGCGCACGGCCTCAGTGGCCACGGAGGAGTCGGGGGGCTGTTCGGTCTCAATACCGTCGCACAGCCTGCCGATAAAGTCCATTGCGTCGAGCAGGCGGTCGGCTAAGGCTTCAGAGTAGCCTACCCGCTCGTGGCGCACGGCATCCATCAGGTCTTCACCCGCGTGCAGCACCCGCGTCATTTCCGGGAAGTCAAACAGGCCGCTGTTGCCCTTGAGTGTATGCACCAGCCGGAACAGCTGTGTCATGAGCTCCACGTCTTTGGGCGCGCGCTCTAGCTCCATTAGTTTTTGGCCGATGCCCTCCAGTGCATCGCGTGCTTCGGAGAGAAATTGCTCCAATAGTTCGTTCATGGCAGCGGGCCTCCCAGCAGCAGATGAATGGGTGCGACCAATTGTTCTGGCCGCACCGGCTTGACGAGGTACAGATTGGCCCCAGCGGCATAAGCGCGCTTACGGTCATCCTCGCTGGCCTCGGTGGACACCATGATGGCAGGGGCTTGCGGCACGTCTTGGCGGCGCAGCTCGCGCAGAAAACCGTAACCGTCTAGCTTGGGCATGTTCACATCCACCAAGTACAGGTCAAAGGGTTGCAGCAGCGTTTTTTCGAGCGCTTCCAAGCCATTGACAGCTTCTTCAGTGGCGTAGCCCGCAGCCTCCAGAATGTCCCGGTGGTACATGCGCACAGTGGCGGCATCGTCGATGATGAGAATCCGTTTCATGGAATTACTCGATGGGTTTTTGATAAACAATGGCTTCAGGAAATTTTCGTACCCGATACAGAGCAGATATCCGACTCATAGATTCGGAATGACCAAGGCAAATAAACCCCCCTGGCCGCAAGGCATCGTAAAAGGTTTCTGCGGCAGCTTTGCGTGAAATATCATCAAAATAAATCAGTAGGTTGCGGCAAAATACGACATCAAAATTACGATAGGGACGAGTATCGGCGCGGTCAGAGAGATTGACTTGGGTAAAGTCTACCGAAGAGCGCAAATCGTCAATCAACTGAAATCCCCCGGCAACGCGCTTAAAATACTTCTGGACATAAAAAGCGGGCATTTGCGATACAGAACGCTCCGAATACAGGCCCGCCTTGGCTTGGGCCAAAATTCGGGTGTCGATATCAGAGGCCACGATTTCAACATCATAGTTGATTAAATCAGCCCAGCGCTCCAGCAAAAAAATGGCAATCGAGTAGGCTTCTTCACCAGAGGATGATGGAAGCACCCAGATACGAAAGGGGCCATCGTGATTTTTGTGCGCGACCAAATCGGGCAAAATTGAATTCACCAAGCAATGAAAATGGTATTCCTCGCGGAAAAAATAAGTCTCATTGACCGTCATGAGGTTGGTCAGGTGCTGCAGTTCTTCGCCAGAAGTCTGAAAACGCAGCATTGTGAAATAACTGCGAAAAGTCTGGCTATCGGTTGCTGCCATGCGTTCTAAAAGCCGCTTATCGACAAAATAACGTTTATTAAAATCAAATTGGATGCCCGTCTTGCGGTAAAAGAACTCACGAAACTTGGTAAAGTCTTCGTCGCTAATGGTGGGCTCAGTCATGGTAGTTTTATGCTT
>JAIESZ010000122.1 GCA_019745615.1 Burkholderiaceae bacterium | reverse complement strand
AAGAAAAACGGCTTCCGCGCCGACCAAGTGCAGACCTTCTACCCCAGCCCGATGGCCACCGCCACTGCCATGTACCACAGCAACCTCAACCCGCTGGCAGGCATCCACCGGGATGAGCGCAGCGAGCGCGTGGACATCGTGCGTGGTGACAAGCGCCGCCGTTTGCATAAAGCATTCCTGCGCTACCACGACCCCAACAACTGGCCCCTGCTGCGCGAGGCGCTCAAGGCGCTGGGCCGGGCTGACTTGATCGGTAATGGCAAGCACCACCTGATCCCGACGTTTCAGCCCGTCACCGATGGCGCTTACCAGAGCGCCCGGCGCACCAACTCCACACCGGGCAAGGCCGGGCCGGTGGTATCTGCCAAACCCATCAAGGGGCGTGTGCTCACACAACACACCGGCCTGCCCCCGCGCGAGACCGGCAAGAAGGGCGGCAGCAAACCGCCCTTGGGCAAGTCCGGTCGGCGTTGAGCGGCGTGCTGGGGGGCTTTAGTCCCCCTTTTTGCTTTCAGAGGCCGGCACCGCAGCCGTCCATTTTTGGATATCAGCAGCAATCAGTTTTTGAAATGCTGCTGGTTTCATCACCAGCGGTTCGGCTCCCAAGGCGTTCAGGCGCGTCTTGGCTAAAGTTGATGCCATGATGGCTTGCACTTCGGTATAAAGGCGTTTGCTGATTGCCTTGGGCAATCCGGCTGGTGCCAGCAGGCCATACCAAGGTGCGGCATCAAAGCCGGTAACGCCACTTTCCGCCAAGGTAGGCACTTCAGGAAAAACGGCTGAACGCTGGGCGCTGGTCACCGCCAGCACCTTGATCTGCCCACCTTGCATTTGTGACTTGATGAGTGCTGGGTTTTCAAATGCCATCGCCACTTCGCCGCTCTGCAAATCAGTCAGTAGTGGGTTGATGCCTTGGTAAGGCGTATGTTGGATTTTGGCTCCCGTAGCGGCATTGAACATTTCGCCCACAATATGTTGTGGCGTACCAGAACCGATGGAGCCAAAGGAGATTTTTTCTTCCTTGCTGCGGCTGACCACATCGGCCACAGTGCCTAGGCCCGATTTCTCGTGTGCAGCCAGCGCCCAAGAACCGAGCGCCAAGGATGCTACCGGCGTGAAATCGCTCGTTGGCTTGTAAGGCAGGTTGGGGTTCAGCGCCCCTGCCAACACCAAAGGCTCACTAGAAGCCACCAAAAAGGTATAGCCATCAGGCTGGGCTTTGCTAACAAAGTTGGCCGCCACCGTGCCCCCAGCGCCATCACGGTGTTGCACAACCACGGTAACCCCCAAACGTTCCTGCAATTTGCCTGCCAGTAAACGGGCCAACAGGTCGGTGGTGCCGCCGGGCGCTTGGGACGACACCAGCACTATTGGTTGTGCCGATGGCCAAGCCACCCCTTTGGCATGGGCCGCAGGCAAGAGGGCCAGAGCTGCCAAAGCCGATATGGCAGTTCGACGGGAGATAGAGAAAACGTAAGAGCGCATACTTTCCTTTCAGTGCAGAACAGAGGGTGAAGCCATATTGTCCAACGAGGATGTGAAAGATGGCATCCTCCGCCGTATGGATAGCAGGAGCAAGCCAAAGTTCTTTCGTCTGCGAGTTTTCGGTTGGTCTGCGCCACAATAGCGCCCCGCAATCCCCGGAGATAGTCAAATGCTCAACACCCTGTGGCTGGGCTTTTTTGTTACTGCTGCGCTGGCTGCGCTCGCTCAATGGCTCTTTGCTGGCAATGCGCAGATTTTTGCCGCGATGGTCGAGGCGTTGTTTGGCATGGCCAAACTCTCGGTCGAAGTCATGGTGCTGCTGTTCGGCACCCTCACCTTGTGGCTGGGATTTTTGCGTATTGCCGAAAAGGCGGGGCTGGTCGATGCTCTCGCCCGTGGGCTGGCCCCCCTGTTTTCTCGGCTGATGCCCGAAGTGCCTCGTGGTCATCCAGCATTGGGGTTGATGACGCTCAACTTCGCCGCCAATGCTTTGGGCTTGGACAACGCGGCCACCCCCATGGGTCTCAAGGCCATGCGTGCCTTGCAAGAGCTCAATCCCCAGCCCGATACTGCCACTAACGCACAGATTTTGTTTTTGGTGCTTAACGCTTCCTCGCTCACCTTGTTGCCCGTCAGTATCTTCATGTACCGGATGCAGCAGGGCGCACCCGACCCCACACTGGTATTTGTGCCCATTCTGTTGGCTACCTCTGCATCTACTTTGGTGGGTCTGTTCAGTGTCGCTACCGTACAGCGCCTCCCCTTGTTCAGTCCAGTGGTGTTGGCTTATCTCTTACCAGTGGCACTGGCTTTGGCCGCCTTCATGGCCTTTCTCACCACCCTCAGCGGCGCAGCACTAGCGCAACTGTCATCCGTGTTAGGCAATCTCACCCTGTTTACGCTCGTGGTGTTGTTCATTGTGGTGGGCTCTTGGCGCAAAGTGCCGGTCTACGAAGCGTTTGTCGAGGGGGCCAAAGAAGGATTTGATGTCGCTAAGGGCCTGCTGCCCTATTTGGTCGCCATGTTGTGTGCAGTGGGTGTGTTCCGGGCGTCGGGGGCTTTGGGCTATGTGCTGGACGTGGTCCGCTGGGGCGTTGATCTGCTGGGTGTAGATACCCGTTTTGTCGAAGCCCTCCCCACCGCATTGGTCAAACCTTTCTCAGGCAGTGCAGCCCGCGCCATGCTCATCGAAACCATGAAAACCCAAGGTGTCGATAGCTTTGCGGCCCTTGCGGCAGCCACCATCCAAGGCAGTACCGAAACCACCTTCTATGTCTTGGCGGTGTATTTTGGTGCAGTGGGCATACAACGCGCCCGCCATGCGGTCGCCTGTGCGCTCTTGGCTGAACTGGCTGGCGTGGTGGCTGCTATTGCAGTGTGCTACCAGTTCTTTGGCTAAATACGTCATGTATCACGGCATCGCCAAAAAACGGTGCTACAATTCGCCCCTTGCTGCTGATATTGCTCCTTCTGTCAAAAGATAAGCACTGTGAGTAGCAACTTGGTTTTACGCAGTTTGCGCAGTGCTTGCAGAGATTT
>JAIESZ010000095.1 GCA_019745615.1 Burkholderiaceae bacterium | reverse complement strand
AGGGCATCGCACAGCACCAAACGGCCTTCGGCATCGGTGTTGAGGATTTCAATGGTTTGGCCGCTCATGCTGGTCACTACATCGCCGGGTTTGACGGCACGGCCACTGGGCATGTTCTCGCAGGCGGCAATCAAACCGACCACGTTGATCTCTGGTTGCAGTTCGGCCAGTGCTTGGAACACCCCCAGCACGCTGGCCGCGCCGCACATATCAAACTTCATCTCGTCCATCTCAGCACCGGGCTTGAGCGAGATGCCACCGCTGTCAAAGGTGATGCCCTTGCCCACCAGCACGATGGGCGCTTGAGATTTGGCCGCACCGTGATAGCGCAACTCAATAAAGCGCAGCTCCTCGTGGGTGCCTTGGGCTACGGCCATAAAAGCGCCCATGCCCAGTTTGCTCACTTCGGCAGGCCCCATTACCTTGCAGTCGATGTTGGGCTGTTTAGCCAAATCTTTGGCGGCATGGGCCAGCAGCGTGGGCGTGGCATGGTTGCCGGGGCGGTTGCCCCATTCACGCGCCAGCTCGACGCCGGTGGCAATAGCCACGCTCTGGTGGAAGGCATCGGCCACCGCAGCAGTATCGGCCACACCCACCAGCACCCGTTGCAGGCTGCGCGCCTCGGCCTTGGACTTGGTGGCAGTATAAACATAGCTGGCCTGCGACAGGGCCGCCACGGCTGCGGCCACCGCAGCAGCCTGCACCGGGCCAGCAAAGCAAAGCACGGCGCGCTTGGGTGCTCCAGCGCTTAAGGCACCGGCCAGCGCTTGCACGCCTTGGCGCACACCCGCTGGCTGGCCGTTACCGATGCCTGCCAGCACCACGCGGCGGGCAGCTACGGTAGGCACTTGGTAGCACGGCAGCACCTTGCCCGCCTTGGTTTGCAAATCACCGGCCTTGATGGCCCCAGCCACCAGCGTAGACAGGGCATCGCTGCCGGGAGTAAAGCCATCGGCCACCAGCACGATCAGCAGATCGCATTTTTCGGTGGCGGCTGTAGACAGCGTAAGGGTTTTTAAGTCGAAGTTCATAATGCGCCTTTTGTTTTCAAGCAATGTTATTCGATTCATCCATCCGCAAAGAGCTGGCACGCAGCTTCGGTGCCTCCTTGGTGGTGCTGGTCACGGTGGTGATGACCATGATGCTGATTCGCACCTTGGGTCAAGCCGCACGCGGCAATGTCAGTCCTTCGGATGTGATGCTGGTCATGGGCTTTACCGTATTGGGCCAGTTGCCCACGCTACTGAGTCTGTGCCTGTTTGTGGCCATTGTCAGTACCTTGTCGCGCATGTACCGCGACAGCGAAATGGTCATCTGGTTTGCCAGTGGCCGGGGCCTGTTTAATTTTTTGGGGCCGCTGCTGCGCTTTGCGTGGCCGGTGCTGCTGGCTATTGCCCTGCTGGCCTTGCTGGTCTGGCCTTGGGCCAATCAGCAAATTGAGACCCTCAAGCTGCAATACGAGCAACGCAGCGACATCGACCGCATTGCACCGGGCGAGTTCCAAGAGTCGGCCAACGGCAGCCGTGTCTTTTTTATTGACCGCGACAGCACCGCAGGCGATGTAGCCAGCAATGTGTTTATTGCTGCCACCGACCCCAAAGGCGAGGCCATCACCTCAGCGCGTGGCGCTAGGATAGAAGTGCGCGATGGCGAGCGCTTGGTGATTTTGAGCGATGGCCGCCGCCTAGAAACTGAAGGCGCAGGCAATAAGCCCAGCATCAAAATAAGCCAGTTTGCCGAATACGGCACGCGCATTGGTGCAGCTACCATCGACAGTCCTGAAGCGGGGCCGATCAAAACCATCAGCACGATGCAATTGCTGGCCCAAGGCAAGCCCGTCGAGCTGGCCGAGGTGGGCTGGCGCGTTGGCTTGGCTTTGGCAGGCTTTAACTTTGTGCTGCTGGCACTGGCACTGGCCAGTGTCAACCCGCGTGCCAGCCGCAGCGGCAACCTATTACTGGCCCTGTTTACTTTTATTGTCTATTACAACCTGCTTACTGTGGGCCAGAGCTGGGTGGCCGCTGGGCGCATTACGCTGCTGCCCTTACTATTGTTGCTGCATGGCAGTACGCTGGTGCTGGCTGGGGCTTGGCTCACCATACGCCACTACCATTGGCATCCACGCTACTGGTGGCACCGCCGGAGCGCTGCATGAAAACCATCCGTCGTTTAATCCACCGCGAAGTGCTGGCGGCGGTGGGCTTTGTCACGCTGGGGTTTCTGGCGTTGTTTTTCTTTTTTGATCTGGTCGATGAGTTGCGCTGGGTGGGACGCAGCCCTGCTGGTGGCTACCAGTTGCCCCAAGCGCTGCTGTTTGTGACGCTGGCACTGCCTAACCACCTGTATGAGTTGTTGCCGATCACGGTGCTAATTGGCACCATCTTTGTCATGGCTCGGCTGGCGCAAAGCTCCGAGTTCACCATCATGCGCACCAGTGGTCTGGGGCCTTGGCGCGCCTTGCGTACCTTGCTCACGCTGGGGGGGCTTTTTGTGCTGCTCACCTTTGCTATCGGTGATTATCTGGCCCCACTGGCCGACCGGGCCGCACAGTTGGTCAAGGCGCGCTACCAAGGGGTGCTCACCACCGGGGCCACGGGGGCTTGGCTGCGCGAGACCCAGGGCGAGAATTCTTTTGTGGTTAATGTGCGCGCTATTGGCCCAGACGGGCACATGCAGGGGTTGCGGGTTTTTGGCTTTGATACCCAAGGGCGCATGGTGTCACGCACCGATGCGGCTGGGGCGCAGTTTGCACCCGAAGGCGGCTGGCTGTTGCAGCAGATTCGCCACACCAGCTACGAACTGGCCCAAGGTGATGCACCGGCCCATGTGGGGGTGCTAGAACTGGCGCAATGGCACTGGCCGACCCAGATCAGCGCCGACATGGTAGCTGCTGCGGTGCTCAAGCCTGACCGCATGGCCACCATTGATCTGTTCCAGTACATCCGCCACCTAGAGGCCAACGGCCAAGCGGCGCAGCGCTACGAGATTGAGTTTTGGCGCAAGGTGTTTTACCCCATCAG
>JAIESZ010000211.1 GCA_019745615.1 Burkholderiaceae bacterium | reverse complement strand
ACCATCACCAGCGTTTCCCACAAGGAGGTGGCAAACAGCTCCAGCATCATGGCAGAAAGATTGTCAAACATGTTGGGTGCTCCCGGTGTCCACTTCTTCGACGCGCACGCCTTCGCTGCGCAGTTGTGCAATCGCGGCTTGCAATGGCCCACTCTGACCGCTGACGTAAATAGCCAAGGAGCCAAAAGCCTGCCCTTGGATCTCGTCAATCTGGCCGTGCAGAATGGACAAGTCCAGCCCATACTCCCGAATCAGGTGCGAAAGAATGGGCTGATAGGCCCGCTCCCCGGCATACGATAGCCGCAGCAGTTGCCCACTGCCACCATGCAAGGGGGGCTGAAGCTGACGCACATGGTCAATCACGGTAGCAGGCAATTCTTGCGGCACGATCTCATCGATCAAGCGCTTGGTAATCGGCTGCTGTGGTGCGGTGAATACGTCGATCACCCGGCCCTGCTCCACAATGCGGCCCGCATCCATCACCGCGACACGGTCGGCAATTTGCTTGATGACTTGCATCTGGTGGGTGATGAGCACCACGGTCAGGCCCAGTTCTTGGTTCACTTGGCGCAACAGGGCCAAAATAGAACCGGTGGTTTCTGGATCAAGCGCCGAGGTGGCCTCATCGCTCAATAACACCTTGGGCTGGCTGGCCAAGGCCCGTGCAATACCCACACGCTGCTTTTGTCTGCCACTGATTTGTACGGGGTAGCGGTGGGCCAAAGCCGTTAACCCGACCAGCTCTAGCAGCGGGTTCACACGCTGGCGGATGTCATTTTTAGCCATACCGGCCAATTCGAGCGGCAGGGCGACGTTGTCGAACACGGTGCGTGAAGACAGCAAATTGAAATGCTGAAATACCATGCCGATATCGCGCCGCGCTGCGCGCAACCGGGCATCGTTGAGCTGCGCCAGATCATGCCCGGCCACAATCACCTGCCCTTGGGTAGGCCGATTGAGCAGGTTGATGACACGCACCAGCGAGCTTTTGCCAGCACCGCTGCGTCCGATGATGCCAAAAACTTCGCCCGGCTGAATGTGTAAATCAATGCCGCGCAGTGCTTGTACCGGGCCTTGTGGGCCCGGATAAATTTGGGTGATACCCCGTAAATCAATCATGGAAAAAGCAAAAGCAGAGAGAAGGGAGAGAGGCGCTACCGGCGTGCCTTAACGGCGCTCGGCCAAGGCGTGGGCAATGGTACCCAGATCGACATATTCCAGCTCACTGCCTACCGGCACGCCGCGTGCCAAACGGGTAGCCCGCAAGCCACGGGCCTTGAGGGCTTGGGCCATGACATGGGCGGTCATTTCGCCTTCTGCCGTGAAATTGGTGGCCAAAATAACCTCTTGCACCACACCGTCGCTGGCCCGGTCTAGTAGCTTTTTCAGCCCGATGTCGTGGGGGCCAACACCATCCAAGGGGCTGATGCGCCCCATCAGCACAAAATACAGCCCCGCAAAGGCCCCGGTGCGCTCCATTGCGGCTTGGTCTGCCGGGGTTTCGACCACGCACAGCCGGGTGGCATCGCGTTGCGGGTTTTGGCAGATGGCGCAAATGGGCGCTTCGGTAAAGGTATGGCAACGCTCGCAATGGCGCATATGCTCTACCGCCTGCACCAGCGCCTGAGACAGCTGCAAAGCGCCATCGCGGTCGCGCTGCAACAGGTGGTAGGCCATGCGGGCTGCCGACTTGGCACCCACGCCCGGTAGACGCCGCAGGGATTGGATGAGCGCCTCAAGGCTGTGTGCGGGTGCAGCAGGCATGGGGGAGCGGTTTGGCGTTAGAACGGGAACTTCATGCCACCGGGCAGTCCGGGCATACCAGCGGTGATTTTGCCCATCTTTTCTTGCGAGGTTTCTTCGGCCTTGCGCACAGCGGCGTTGAAGGCGGCGGCCACCAAGTCTTCGAGCATGTCTTTGTCTTCGGCCAGCAGGCTGGGGTCGATGGTGACACGCTTGACGTCGTGCTTGCAAGTCATGGTGACTTTGACCAGACCCGCACCGGATTCGCCCTGCACTTCGACGTGGCCCAATTCGTCTTGGGCTTTTTTCAGGTTGTCCTGCATGGCTTGGGCTTGTTTCATCAAGCCAGCCAGTTGTCCTTTGTTAAACATGTAAGTTCCTTTCGTTGTGAACTGAAAAAAGGGAGAGAAAAAAATCAGTGCCTATTTGAGCAGCAGCTTACCGGGGCTGAATGCTGCCCGGCACGATGCGCGCATCGTAATCGCGCATCCAAGCCTGCACACGGCTATCGGCCAGCACGGTAGCACGG
Organism: Burkholderiaceae bacterium; assembly: GCA_019745615.1. Classification (GTDB taxonomy): domain Bacteria; phylum Pseudomonadota; class Gammaproteobacteria; order Burkholderiales; family Burkholderiaceae_C; genus Simplicispira. The sequence continues at coordinate 725 of JAIESZ010000211.1, read as the reverse complement.
GCTTGCTCTTGGCGGGCTTTTTCGGCAGCAGCATTGCGGCGGGCGGGTGTGTCAGAGACCGGCCCCAGCTCAATACGCAAACCGCTTTGGGCATGGCCTGCGGCCTGCAAGGCGGTGGTGAGCCGTTCGCGGGCTGTGGGCTGGTTGAGGGATTCGCTCTCAATGCGCAAGCACCAAAGCCCATCATCGCAAGACTGCAATTGTGACTGCAATGCCAACTCACGGGCCAAGGCGGTGATGGCCTCACTAGCTACCAGCGATTGCACCAGCGTATGCCAGCGCTCGCCCAAGGGGGTGTCTGCAACGGCTGCCGGTGCTGGTACTGGTGCCAAGACTGGTTCTGGAGGTGCGTCCTCCCAAGGCAACGGGGCCGCAGGCGGAGCAGGCACAGGGTCTGGCTTGGCGGCAGGAAAAACTGTGGGCACGGGCGGGCGCTGTGCTGTCTCCAGCAGCGCAGGCGGCATCACCTTGGGCGCGGGTGGCGGCGCAAGCGCGATGGCTGGGGCAGCAGCCGCAGCCATCGGCGGCGGGGCCGGTGCAACGGCCTGCCTAACGACAGGAGGGACTGGCAGCGGCGCGGTATCAGCCGTTGTCAGTGTTTTTTTTTCTGCCCCCCCTGCTGCGGCGACGGGCTTGAACGCCAACAGACGCAGCAACACCATCGTCAGTGCGGCATATTCGTCTGGGGCCAAACCCAACTCAGCACGGCCATGCAGACAAATGCT
>JAIESZ010000005.1 GCA_019745615.1 Burkholderiaceae bacterium | reverse complement strand
TTGTTCCACATGGACGAGCACGCCCCCGGTTTGGTGTTTTGGCACCCCAAGGGCTGGACGCTGTGGCAAGAGGTGGAGCAGTACATGCGCACCGTCTATCGCCAAAATGGCTACCAAGAAGTCAAAGGCCCACAAATCTTGGAAAAGACGCTGTGGGAAAAAACCGGCCACTGGGACAAGTACCGCGACAACATGTTTGTCACGGAATCGGAAAAGCGCGACTACGCGCTCAAGCCGATGAACTGCCCCGGCCACATCCTGATTTTTAAGCAAGGCATCAAGAGCTACCGCGACCTGCCGCTGCGCTACGGCGAGTTTGGCCAGTGCCACCGCAACGAGCCTTCGGGCGGGCTGCACGGCATCATGCGGGTGCGCGGTTTTACGCAAGACGATGGCCACATCTTTTGCACCGAAGACCAAATTTTGCCTGAGTGCGACACCTTTACCAAGGTGCTCAAGCAAGTCTATGCCGATTTTGGTTTTACCAACATCTTGTACAAAGTCTCGACCCGGCCAGCGGCGCGCATTGGCTCCGATGAGCTGTGGGACAAGGCCGAGCAAGCGCTGATGGACAGCCTGCGCCATTCGGGCTGCGAGTTTGTTATCTCGGAGGGTGACGGTGCCTTTTATGGCCCGAAAATTGAGTACACGCTCAAGGACGCCATTGGCCGCGAATGGCAGTGCGGCACGATTCAGGTGGACTTTAACCTGAGCGAGCGCCTAGATGCCGAGTATGTGGCCGAAGACGGTATGCGCAAGCGCCCAGTGATTTTGCACCGCGCCATTGTGGGCAGCTTGGAGCGTTTTATCGGCATTTTGATCGAAGAACACGCCGGTGCCCTGCCCACTTGGCTGGCCCCGGTGCAGGTGGCGGTGCTCAACATCACCGACGATCAGGCCGATTATTGCCGTGAAGTAGCGGCGCGTTTGCAAAAAGCACTGCCCCAACACCCCTTGCGTGTGGCAACAGATCTTCGTAACGAGAAGATTACGTATAAAATACGCGAGCATTCTATGCAGAAGTTGCCGTTCATCCTTGTCGCAGGCGATAAGGAGCGTGCAGCCGGTACAGTCGCAGTGCGTGCCCGGGGCAATAAAGACCTAGGTGTCATGTCGGTTGATGCGTTCATTGAACTCATCACCCAAGCCGTTGTCGCTAAACAGTGATTTTTGATCAAATCACGGCGTGGCGCTTGCTGACTGCTTGAAAGCCGCTACGCTTTTCGTAGCATTTTGATTGAAGGTGATAGCCATAGCTACTGAATTTCGTGATCGTCGCCACCGCGAAGAGCGCAAGCACCGTCTCAACCGCGAAATCGCGGCCCCTGAAGTGCGCCTGTCCGGCCCTGAAAATGAGCCTTTGGGCGTGGTCAGCCTGATGGAAGCGCTGCGCATGGCTGGCGAGTTGGATGTGGACTTGGTAGAAATTGCCGCCACGGCCAATCCGCCGGTGTGCCGTCTGATGGACTACGGCAAGTTCAAGTACCAAGAGCAAAAGCGTGCTGCTGAAGCCAAAGCCAAGCAGACGGTCATTGAAATCAAGGAAGTCAAGTTCCGCCCCGGCACCGATGACGGCGACTACAACATCAAGTTGCGCAATATCCGTCGTTTTCTGGCCGATGGCGACAAGTGCAAAATCACGCTGCGTTTTCGTGGCCGTGAAATCACCCACCAAGAACTGGGCTTGGCCTTGCTCAACCGCTTGCGCGATGACTTGGCCGATACCATCTTGGTAGAGCAGTTCCCCCGCCTTGAAGGCCGCCAGATGATCATGATGATCGCTCCGGCGCGCAAAAAGGCTGGTGGCGGTGGCGGCGCTAAACCCGCCGACGGCGGCGCAGACGCTGCCCACTAAACCCTATTGCCCGCACTGGCGCAAGCCAGTGCAGGAAACCAAAGGGCGCGCCTAGCGCACCCTTTGCGGCAGGCTTGGCCTGCCATTTAGAAGTGTCTCGGGGCCAACAAGTTTGCAAGTCCGTTTGCAAACGCCTCACGAGCACAAACAAAGGAGCATTCACATGCCCAAAATGAAGACCAAGAGCAGCGCTAAAAAGCGCTTTCGCGTTCGTCCAGGTGGTACCGTCAAGCGCGGTCATGCCTTCAAGCGTCACATTTTGACCAAGAAGACTACCAAGAACAAGCGCCAGTTGCGTGGTGTGGCTGCCGTTCATGAGACCAATATGGGTCACATGGCGCAAATGCTGCCCAAGTGCGGCTTGTAATTCACTGACGAACAAGGAGTAAACACATGCCTCGCGTCAAACGTGGTGTAACGGCCCATGCCCGTCACAAAAAGGTTCTGAAACTGGCCAAGGGTTTCCGTGGTCGTCGTGGTAACGTCTATCGCATCGCCAAACAGGCGGTGATGAAGGCGGGCCAATACGCCTACCGCGACCGCCGCGCCAAAAAGCGCGTGTTCCGTCGCCTCTGGATTGCCCGTATCAACGCCGGTGCCCGTGCACTGGGCCTGACCTACAGCCAATTCGCCAACGGCCTGAAAAAAGCCGCTATCGAAATCGACCGCAAGGTGCTGGCCGATCTGGCCGTGCACGACCAGGCCGCCTTTGGCGCCATCGTGGAACAAGTCAAGGCCAAGCTGGCTGCTTGAGTTTCACAGCCGTAGCTACTGTCCGCAGTAGCTGTGAGCGCACTAACCACAAGGGCTAGAGCTTGCCAAAGCACTAGCCCTTGTGCCTTTTCAAGAGCAGAAAAAAATGAACGAGTTGGACTCTCTGGTCGAAAGCGCACAGCAGTTGTTCGCGCAAAGTGCCACCCCCGCCGAGCTAGAAAATGCCAAGGCCCAGTTTTTGGGCAAGGCCGGGCGCATCACTGAGCTGATGAAGGGCATGGCGCAGCTGTCGGTAGAAGAAAAGAAATCGCGCGGCGCAGCCATCAATGTGGCTAAACAGGCCATTGAAGCAGCCCTGACCGCCCGCCGCCAAGCGCTGGCCGACGCAGAGTTGCAAGTCCAACTCAAGGCCGAGGC
>JAIESZ010000031.1 GCA_019745615.1 Burkholderiaceae bacterium | reverse complement strand
GTTGCAAAGGTCAGCAAGGCTGCTGCTGCCCCCGCTGCTGAAGCTGCTGCCCCTGCTGCTAAAAAGCGCACCCCCAACGCGGCTTTCATGAAGCCCCTGACACCGAGTGATGAACTGGCCGCTGTGGTGGGCAAGGCTCCCCTGCCACGCACGGAAATCATCAGCAAGCTGTGGGCTTACATCAAAGAGCACAAGCTGCAAGACGAAGCCAACAAGCGCAACATCAATGCTGATGCCAAGCTGAAGAAGGTGTTTGGCAAGCCCCAAGTCTCGATGTTCGAGATGGCTGGCCTGATTGGTAAGCACGTGAAATAAGCGTTCGCGCCCTTCACACGAGGCCGGCTTTGCCGGCCTTTTTTTTTCTTCACTTTGCTTTTGAATGAGAATAGTTGTTATTTGATTTAAGATTGGCGTCTTTGCGATGCACAGCCAGTTTCCCAGCCACTGCTTCGTACCTGTGCCGGCACCGATGGTGGTGTCGGTGGCAATGTCATACCTACGGAGGCCCAATTGGCAAAGAAACCCGCACCGCATTTGCAAAACTCTACACCCGCGCCCCAGTGGCAGACCACCGCTGTATCCAGCCGCACTACAACAGGCCTAGATAAGCCCTTGTTGCCATTGGGCGCTTTGATGCTGGCTACCTCGATGGGGAGCTGGGCGCAGACCAGCGAGCCACCCAGTGCTACCTTGCCTGCCGTCACGGTGCGTGAGGCGGTGCAGATCCAAAGCAAAGACACTTTGCAGGTTAAAAAAACCACCATCGGCAAAGGCCAGCAAGAACTGCGCGACATTCCACAAAGCGTTACGGTGTTTACCGAGCGCCTGATGGACGACCGTAACCAAGACGACTTTCGTGAGGTGCTGCGCACCACGTCAGGGGTGACTTTTCAGGCGGGCGAGACCGGCGAAGAAGATGTGCGCCTGCGCGGCTTTTCCTTGGGCCAAGCCGGAGACATCTACATTGATGGCCTGAAAGATGCCCCGTTGTATGAGCGCGACACCTTTAACAACGACCGGGTAGAAGTGCTCAAAGGCTCGGCCTCGATGTTGTTTGGTAAAGGCTCGACCGGCGGCGTGGTCAACCAAGTGAACAAAGCCCCGCTGCTCCTAGATCAGCACGAAGCCACTTATACCTTTGGCACTGGCAACGAGCACCGCGTCACGGGTGACTTTAACTTCAAGACCGGCGAAGATGCGGCTTTGCGCGTCAATGCGATGGTACACAACGCCGATAACCACGGTGCCACGCAGAAAAAGCGCGGCATTGCACCCACCTTCAGTTGGGGCATTGGCACCCGTGATGACTTCTCGGTGGGTTTGTACTATTTGGACATCCAAGGGCGACCCTCTTACAACCACCCTTGGTTTTTGGACAAGGGCGTGATCGTGCCATCGTTGCCCGCCAAGAATTACTACGGCCTGAGCAGTGATTATCTGAACACTTCGGCCAAGTATGTCACGCTGTCGCATATCCACCGTTTTGACGACAATGGCGAGCTGACCACCCGCTTGCGCCACGGCACTTATGAGCGCGATTTGTGGGCCAGCGTGATTCGCTTTGGTACCGGCACCACGCTGGAGAATATCAACAGCAGCACGGTAGTCACACGCTCCCCCAAGGGGCGTGTTGGTAGCAGCGATCTGACGCAACTGCAAAGCGATTACACCAATACCTTTGATTGGCTGGGCAAGAAGCACGCGCTGATTGCTGGATTGGACATCTACCACGATGACGCCGAGCGCAACCAAAATTTTGCAGGCCCCGCCAGCGGCTTAAACACCACGGTGGGCACCCCAAACGATGGTGCTTGGCGTGCAGACACCCGTGGCAATCCGGCTTACAACAGTTTCACGGCGCGCAATGTCAGCCTGTACGCACAGGACACCATGAACCTGACACCAGAGTTCAAACTGGTGGCGGGGTTGCGTTATGACCGTTTTAAGGCGTCCTACCACACCAGTGCCGATCTGAGCCATGCGCGCTCGGATGATCTGTGGAGCCCCCGTATTGGGGCCTTGTACCAGCCTAGCGATCTGGCTTCGTACTATGTATCGTATGGCACCTCGTACAACACTTCGGGCGATACCTACCAGTTTGGCAACCCCAATGCCGCGACGGAAAAAACGGCCAATACCCCGGCAGAGAAGAGCCGAAACTTTGAAATTGGCGGCAAATTTGAGCTGTTTGACAAGCGTGCTAGCCTTGGAGTGGCCGCCTTCTACAGCGAAAAATACAACGAGCGCAATACCGACCCTGACACCGCATCTACCCAGCAGTTGCTGTCAGGCAAGCGCCATGCCACCGGGATGGAGTTCAACTTGGCTGGGCGCGTCACGCCGCGTTGGGAGGTGTTTTATAACCACACTTGGATTCCCAGCGCCAAAATCGACAAAAGCAACGTCGCCGCTGTTACTTGCAATGCACAGGGTGCGTGTTCACCCAACAACGCACAACAACAGGGCGACCGCCCCGGCCTGACGCCCAAGCACAGCGGTAGCCTTTGGACGACCTACGCTGTCACGCCGCAGTGGCGTGTGGGTGCCGGTTTGAACTACCGGGGTCAGCAAAACCCTGAAGGCGCTCGCAACGTGCTGGCCGACAGTTTTGTTACGGCAGATGCGATGGTGGAATACAGCTTGAATGAAAAAACCTCGGTCAAGCTCAACGTCACCAACCTGAGCGATGAGCTGTATGCCGATAGCCTATACCGTGGTTTCTATGCCCCCGGTGCTGCCCGTGCCGTGCAACTGACGCTCAAGACCCGTTTCTAAGCGGCCCACCACCCCAATACCACGCACTGCTGGCCCCGTATGTTTTTGCATCTGAAAAATATCCTCACCGCGCAAGAGGTTGAAACTGCCCGTGCTTTGCTGGGTGATGATGCCCCTTGGATTGATGGGCGTAGCAGTGCCGGTGGGCAGGCGCTGGCACACAAGCGCAATGAGCAATTGGCCCAAGACAGCCCCCAAGCGCAGCAATT
>JAIESZ010000106.1 GCA_019745615.1 Burkholderiaceae bacterium | reverse complement strand
ATGTTTCCGGTGGGAGCGCGCATCATTCCCAATCCGTACAACAAAATTCCCGGTTTTAGTTGCAGCGTGCCCAATGCTGGTGCAGTGCATTTTGTGCCCGGTTTTCCGGTCATGGCTTGGCCGATGGTGGAGTGGGTGCTAGAACAGCACTATGGTCACCTGTTCCATCAAGCCCCCCAAACGGAGCATTCTGTGCTCGTCTATGGTGCAATGGAAGCAGCACTCACACCACTGATGCAGCAGCTAGAACACGACCACCCAGAGGTGCGCGTGTTCAGTTTGCCCAGTGTCGATCACCCGGTGCATGGCCGCCATATTGAATTGGGTGTTAAAGGCCCCACCAGCGCCGTACCCACCGCTTGGGTCGATTTGCGTGCAAAGCTGCACCAACTTGGTGCAAACTGTGGCCCTGAATTGGTGCGTAATCTTTAAGCGCTTATCCAAGCATAAGGCGGGCGCAAACAGGCACAATAGCGCCGTGGCTGGCATGTAATCTGCTTTGACCGGACATATATCTATTTTTTCAACGAGCGTTTTTCCAGGAGAACCTGATGGCCAAGACTGTTGCGGACGTGATGAACATGGTGAAAGAGAACGAAGTCAAGTTTGTTGACTTCCGTTTCACCGATACCCGTGGCAAGCAACACCACACCACGGTGCCGGTGTCGCATTTTGATGAAGACAAGTTCTCGTCGGGCCACGCTTTTGATGGCTCCTCCATTGCCGGTTGGAAGGGCATTGAAGCCTCCGACATGCAACTGATCCCTGACCCGAACACGGCAGTGATCGACCCCTTCTTTGAAGAACCCACCTTGGTGATGACCTGCGACGTCATCGAGCCCAGCGATGGCAAGTCGTATGACCGCGACCCCCGCTCCATCGCCAAGCGCGCTGAAGCCTACCTCAAGGCTTCTGGCTTGGGCGACACCGCCTTCTTCGGGCCAGAACCCGAATTCTTCATTTTTGATGGTATCCGTTGGGGCACTGAGCCACACAACACCTTCTACGAAATCGAAGAATACGAAGCCCCTTGGAACACCGGCTCCAAGCTCGATGGCGGCAACCGTGGCCACCGTCCCACCACCAAGGGCGGCTACTTCCCAGTGCCCCCCGTCGATAGCACGCAAGACATGCGCGCTGAGATGTCGCTGATTTTGGAATCCTTGGGCATTCCCGTTGAAGTCTTCCACCACGAAGTGGCTGGCGCAGGCCAAAACGAAATCGGCACCCGCTTTAGCACCTTGGTAGAGCGCGCCGACTGGACGATGCTGCAAAAGTACGTCATCCACAACGTGGCCAATGCCTACGGCAAGACCGCTACCTTCATGCCCAAGCCCTACCACGGCGACAACGGCTCCGGTATGCACGTTCACCAGTCGGTCTGGAAAGACGGCAAGAACCTGTTTGCTGGCGACGGCTATGCGGGTCTGTCGGACTTCGCCCTGTACTACATCGGCGGCATCATCAAGCACGCCCGCGCCCTCAACGCCATCACCAACCCCGGCACCAACAGCTACAAGCGTCTGGTGCCCCACTTTGAGGCTCCGGTCAAGCTGGCCTACTCGGCCAAGAACCGCTCGGCATCGATCCGTATTCCTTACGTGTCCAACCCCAAGGGCCGCCGCGTCGAGGCTCGCTTCCCCGATCCACTGATGAACCCCTACCTGGGCTTTGCTGCCCTGCTGATGGCGGGTCTGGACGGCGTGGAAAACAAAATCCATCCCGGCGAAGCTGCCACCAAGGACTTGTACCATCTGCCGCCCGAAGAAGACAAGCTGGTGCCCACCGTGTGCCACAGCTTGGATCAAGCGCTGGAGCACCTCGACCAAGACCGCGCCTTCCTGACCAAGGGTGGTGTGTTCTCTGACGCCATGATCGATGCCTACATCGAACTGAAGATGACTGAAGTAACACGCTTCCGCATGGCTGTGCACCCAGTCGAATACGACATGTACTACTCGCTGTAATCAGCACCGGGGCTGGGCTGCATCGGCCCAGCTACCCAACCGAAGGCGGTGTGTATAGCGCACCGCCTTTTTTCATGCCAGTACAGCTGGTGTGTACCAGCCACGGAACCTCCCTAGCGCAGCGCTATCGGACAAACTGCGGGGTGCTGCTGCCATTTGTCTTTTGGATACACAAGGGGTTTCGCGGATACTCTGGCGCATACCCCCTGCATGTTCTGGGCGAGGAATTGAATGAAGAAAACACGTTTCATCTTGCGGTCTGGCTTGCTGTGCGCCATCTTGGCAGCCCATGCAGCTTGGGCGCAAGATCGCATCTACCGCTGCGGTAACGAATACACCAACAATGCCACCCAAGCGCGAGAGCGCGGCTGCAAGGCGGTGGATGGCGGCAACATTACCGTGGTGCAGTCACCGTCACGCAACAATGCGGGCACTGCTGCCGGTAGTAAACCGGCTGCCACCGCCACATCGCCTGCCGGGACACCCAAGGTAGACAACAGCGCGCAGCGCGCCCGCGATGCCGATGCCCGCACCATTTTGGAGGCCGAATTGCGCAAAGCCCAAACTCGACTGGCCGATCTGCAAAAAGAATACAACCACGGCACCCCCGAAAAAACGGCCTTAGAAATGCGCAATGTGCAAAGCTACATTGAACGCACAGCAGAACTCAAAGCCAACATAGGCCGGATAGAAAGCGATATTGCAGGCATCCAGCGTGAAATTGGGCGGCTGAAATGACAGCATCCCACCCCATGCCGGTACTGGCCGGACGTTTCCAGTCGCTCGATTTGCTGTCGGTGTTGGTGGCCGTGCTGCGCGGCGATGGCACAGTGCAGTTTGCCAATGCTGCCCTTGAAGACGCCGTAGGGCTGTCGCGGCGCACCCTAGAGGGCATGGATTTTACGCAGTTCTTCACCCTACCCTCGTTGTTACAAAATGCGCTGGCAGGCAACCGCAGCGAGGATTTTGCTGCCGTGCGCTTTGATGGTTGCCTCAAGCGCTTGCAC